>CANBEE010000006.1 GCA_947367415.1 uncultured Bacteroidales bacterium | reverse complement strand
CTTTGTTTGGAGGGAGAGTGATGTAGCAGTAAAATTCTTTATTATTATTGCGATGAAACGATTCGTTCCAATTTTGCTTGTATGCTTAACTCTTGGCTGTACCAACAAAAAAAGCACACATTCATCGGCTGCGCAAATAGATTCGTTGCTCTGTGAATTGCATGAGCGTGACCAGCAGATACGGCACGAACTGATGAGGGTGCAGCGAGCTTTCATTGCCGAGCAACGAGCGGAATTGGTCGATTTCATCGTGATGCTTGTCGCTGAGCAAGACCGTGCGGATAGTCTCAATAGAGTTGCCGTGGATTCGCTCTTGCAGAATGGTTGGCCCGAAGGGTTGAGCGAACAGTCGAACCAAACCATCTGGCTCATCATCGACCATGGTGATGTGGAGTATCAGGAGCGGTACCTCCCATTGATAGAGCAGCAGGCGATGCGTGGCATTATCAGTTTGGCCGATTACGCTACCCTATCGGATCGTGTGAATGTGCGTCGTCAACGTCCTCAGCGCTATGGCACGCAGACAGGCTATATTCAGCGTGATGGAGAGACATTCACCTACGTTTACCCGATAGAAGATATCTCTAAGTTGGACTCGCTCCGCCTCTCCGTACGCCTCGATTCAATGCATATTTATCTTCGTCAGGTGAGCGAAACTCTTGGAACACAAGTTAAGATAGACCCGCAGTTGACTTGGGAGGAAATAGAATCTTTTAGAAACTAACACTATCATGAATACCGAAAACACGTATCACGTTCCGGAAGAGAGCGCTGGGGTTGTTTCTATTTGCAACAACTGGAAGGGAATTAATCTTGATATCTTAACGAAGGATAAGAGACACGAAACGAACCTTCGTGTAGGGGATGTTGTAACTATTAAAATAAATAGTATGAATAGCTTCTCCGTGATACATCAACCATTGGCAAGCAATGAAGAAATCTTGCCTACTGAGAGTTTAGGATTTGTTATCAAGGCAAAGGAGGAAACGACATGTATGCCATTCGTTCAGGGTGAAGGAACTGCCTCATGCTTTGTAATCACGATGCACAAAGGCTCTGTGCAACTTAATGCAAGTACAGCCTTAACTGTCCCCAAAGAGATTTATACAGATTACATCCAAACCCAGATATTCCCCAATGATGAAGTCTGCGTAACAATTGCACGCTTATAAAAAAGCCAGGGCGACCGCCTCTGCTCACCCCATGAGATGGTCTACATCCGCGAAGTACTCACTCCCATAGGGCGTCGAATTCTACGCCTACGAGGAGCGCTACAACTTCGTGGACTGAGAATCTGCCCGAATCATCCGAGTAAAGAAGTTTTATTTTTTTCCTGGCAGAGTGCACACCTCCGATGGAATCGGTGTTTTTTGAATACAGCAAGCACATCACCCCTATTTTCCCTATGGCGAAAGTTCATAAATCGGTTGGCAACCGTTAGGTCGACGCCCGCAGGGGCTTAAGTCAATGGCGCAGCGTAGCAAGAGCAGAACCAAATTTATTTGAGTTATGCCGAGCTAGCAAGCTATCTTAAAGCATAGCTTTATATTGCCAGAAGATGCAACGAAAACGGTGACGAAAACGAAAACCGCTGAGTAGTTGGTCTTTATAGTTCAAGGCTCCAAACTGCAGTTTTTCTTTGTCCAAACTACAGTTTGGAGCCTTTCAAACTGCAGTTTTTAACTGCAAAAACTCCTTTATCATAGGTCTGACTAAATTTTATCAAGCCTGTGATAATTTATTTTCACACCTACGATAATTGATTAATGACAATACAAATAATGGAGAAGTATATATCCCAATCACTCAATCTCTCTTTGCAAGCCGTCACAAATACGTTGAAGCTGCTCGCCGAGGGAGCTACTATCCCTTTCATCAGCCGCTATCGCAAGGAGGCGACGGGCGGACTTGATGAAGTGCAGATTGCAGCCATCGACACGGCACACAAGAAACTGGTGGAACTGGAAAAGCGCAAAGAGACCATCCTCGCTACCATCGAGGAGCAGGGCAAGCTCTCCGATGAGCTGCGCTCACGCATTGCTCGCTGCATGGATGCTACGGAGTTGGAGGATATCTACTTGCCCTATAAACCCAAGCGCCGCACCCGTGCCGAGGTGGCACGTACCAAGGGCTTGGAGCCACTGGCCAAGATGCTGATGGCGCAAAACTCCAATGGTGTGGAGTCCATGGCCATGCGATTCGTCAAGGGCGAGGTGAAGGATGTGGATGAGGCTTTGCAAGGTGCCCGCGACATCATTGCCGAGTGGGTCAATGAGAGTGAACGCTCAAGGAATACCGTGCGCAACATCTTTGCCCGCGAGGCACGCATTACCTCCAAGGTGATAGCCGGCAAGGAGGCCGAGGGCGACAAGTATCGCGACTACTTTGACTGGAGCGAACCGCTCTCGCGCTGCTCGTCGCACCGTATGCTGGCTATACGTCGTGGCGAGAAGGAGGGATTCCTGCGTGTGAGCATTGCCCCTGCCGATGATACGGTGCCTGTAGAGCGCCTTGAACGCCAATTTGTGCGCTCGCAAGGTGAGTGTGCCGAGCAGATTGCGATGGCCGTGCGCGATGGCTACAAGCGCCTGCTGCGTCCCTCCATCGAGACGGAGTTTGCCAACAGCTCCAAGGAAAAGGCCGATGAGGAGTCCATCCGTGTATTTGCCGCCAACCTGAAACAGTTGCTGCTGGCACCGCCCCTCGGGCAGAAGCGCGTACTGGCCATCGACCCCGGCTATCGCACAGGATGCAAGGTGGTGTGCCTTGATGCACAGGGTAATCTGCTTCATAATGAGACCATCTTCCCCCATCCACCCAAGTCGGACTATGCGGGTGCAAGCCGCAAACTGACACGCCTGGTGGAGCAATACAAGATAGAGGCCATATCCATCGGTAATGGCACGGCCAGCCGCGAGACGGAGCAGTTTGTCACCTCGCAGCGCTACGATCGCCAGTTGCAGGTGTTCGTGGTGAGCGAGGACGGTGCCTCCATCTATTCGGCCTCGAAGGTAGCCCGCGATGAGTTCCCCGACTATGATGTCACCGTGCGCGGAGCCGTCTCCATCGGTCGCCGACTGATGGACCCCTTGGCCGAACTCGTAAAAATTGACCCCAAATCCATAGGGGTGGGGCAGTACCAGTACGATGTGAACCAGAATGAACTGAAATCGTCGCTCGATCGCACTGTGGAGCACTGTGTCAACTCGGTGGGGGTGAACGTCAACACTGCCAGCAAGCACCTGCTCACCTATGTGTCGGGACTCAATGCCACGCTGGCGCAGAATATCGTCGACTACCGTGCCGAGCATGGAGCCTTTGGCTCGCGTAGCGAACTGAAGCGCGTGCCGCGCATGGGCGAGAAGAGCTTTGAGCAGTCGGCAGGCTTCCTCCGAATCCCCGATGCCAAGAACCCGCTCGACAACTCGGCCGTACATCCCGAGCGCTACCGCCTTGTGGAGCAGATGGCCAAAGATCTGGGCTGTTCGGTGGGCGAACTGATTGCCGACGCCACACGCCGTGCACAGATACAGGTAGATCGCTATGTGAGTGGTGATGTGGGTCTGCCCACGTTGCACGATATCATGAGCGAGCTGGAGAAGCCTGGCCGCGACCCACGTCAGGCTATTGAGGTATGGAGCTTCGATGAGCGCATTCGCACGATAGAGGGTGTGAAGGCAGGGATGGTGCTCCCCGGTATCGTCACCAACGTCACCAACTTCGGCTGCTTCGTGGATATAGGCGTTAAGGAGAACGGGCTGGTGCATGTGTCGCAGTTGGCCGACCGCTACGTCAGTGACCCAACTACTATAGTTTCGGTGCATCAGCATGTTAAAGTACGTGTCCTTGAAGTAGACTACACGCGCAAACGCATCAGCCTATCGATGAAAGATGTTTTATAACATATTTTTCAGCCGTTTCGGAATTGCTGCTTCTGTTTTTTTAATTGTAAAATGGAAAAAAAGTAGATTTTTTGTTTTCGTTCCACGATTTTTATATACCTTTACGCTCGTATACATCTTTTAGTGAAATGCAAGTGCTGCATTTTGGCTTGAAAAGATGCGTGCCGCGAAAAGCGAACTTTATTAACTTTAAAAATGTATACAAGTATGGAACTAAAACGAATCCTTCAAAGGGCAAGCATGCTGCTTATGTTTGGCATGGTTGGCCTTTTTGCGTATGCTCAGAAGTCATTCACTTGTACCGTTGTCGATGAGTTTGGCGAACCGATGATTGGTGTGAGTGCATTGGTAAAAGGCACTACGAGTGGCGAGATTAGTGATATGGACGGAAATATCCGCTTCCAGAGTCTCAAATCTTCGGATGTGCTGGTGATTTCGTATGTAGGCTTTGCTACACAGGAGGTTAAGGTCGGTAACAGAACCACAGTTAAGGTGGTGATGAAGGAAGACTCTGAAGCTCTGGACGAAGTGGTAGTAGTAGGTTATGGTACGATGAAGAAGAACGACCTTACAGGTTCTGTGGCTTCAATTGGTACAGACAAGCTGGTAGCTAAGGGCGCTCCTTCGGTGATGGAGAATCTTCAGGGTTCTGTTGCTGGTGTGAGCATTACTCAGTCTTCAGGTCGTATCAATGATGATTTCAATATCGAGATTCGTGGTAAGTCTTCTCATAATTCAGGATTGCAGCCTCTGTATGTTGTTGACGGTGTAATCTGCGATGACATCGCTTTCTTGAATCAGCAGGATATTGAGCGTATCGACATCTTGAAGGATGCATCTTCTACTGCAATCTACGGTTCACGTGCTACGGCAGGTGTTGTAATGGTGACAACCAAGAGTGGTGCACTTGTAGGTGAGAAGGTGAAGGGTACGAAATCAAATATCTCTTACGATGGTTACTATGGCGTGACCAATACAGCCCGTATGCCGGACTTTATGGATGGTCAGGAATTCTATAACTATCGTTTCCTGAAGTTCCTCTCCTATGCAGAAGGTGGTGCTGCTACTGCACAGAGCGGCCGTCCCGCGTATCAGATGGGTGCATATAACCAGATGGCTTTGCTGAACTCTACTACAGGCAACTATCGCTTGAAAGAGTTGTTGGCCAACAATGATACCTATGATTGGCCCTCTTTGGTAACACAGTCGGGTAGACAACAGAATCATTATCTTGCAGTGAGTGGAAACTCAGAGAAGATGAAGTATCACATGGGTATAGGTTTCGAAGATAACGTAGGAATCTACAAAGGCGATAGCCAGACGAAGGTGAACTTCAAGGGTAGCGTCGAGGCTAACATCAATAAGTATGTGACTGGTGGTTTCTCTTTCAATCTGGCGAAGATGGACCGTAGCTATGCCAATGACGTAGCTGTACAGAACGCTTATCGTATGAACCCCTTCATGCAGCCCTACGATGCTGACGGCAACATCAACCGTAAGCCGGGTAACTATGAAGCTATGGGATCTGACAACGGCTATCAGTTCTCTGACCAGCCTAGCCCCTTCCTTTATATAGACAACCAAACGCGTTTGCGCGAGAGATGGCGTATGCTGGGTAATGCTTATATCCAAATTAAGCCGGTGAAGGGACTTAACATCAAGAGTACCTTTTCGCCCAACTTCTCCTATACTCGTTTGGGACAGTTTGACGGAATTTTGCCAGAAGATGATGACTTCACCGCCAACAAAGCACAGAAGACCGACTCACGTGCCTTTGACTGGACATGGGATAATATCATCAACTACAACACAACGATTGCCGAAAAGCACGCCATTGACTTGATGGGATTGGCTTCGTTGACAGCTTCTAACTCTGAGAAGGATTATTTGCTCTATAGTGGTGTGTTGGAAGGTACTGATTGGTGGAATATGTCTTCAGGTACTTACAATGCAGAGGAATCAGAGAATAGCTACAGCGAAAAGAGTATGATGTCGTACGCTTTGCGTGCTAACTATTCATATGCAGGCAAGTACATGTTGACAGGTACCATCCGTTGGGACGGTTCTTCTAAGTTTGCCGATGGCTATCGTTGGGGTAGCTTCCCCTCAATTGCTGCAGCATGGCGTATCTCTGAGGAATCTTGGATGAAGCGCGAATGGCTCAGCAACTTGAAGTTGCGCGTAAGCTATGGTATGACGGGTAATAATAGTCCTATTGGTAACTACGCTACTCAGCAGACCGTGGGTGGTCCTATCTACTATCCGTTCGGCTCGGTTTATGCTTCTGGCTTCTATCCTAGCGGTGTCGTTGATACAGAGTTGAGTTGGGAAGCTTCTAAGGAGGTTAACTTAGGTATTGACTTCGGCTTCTTCAATAACCGTATCACAGGTAATATCGAATTGTACGATAAGAACTCATACGATTTGTTGTACAATGTACAATTGCCTCTTGAGGCTGGTACAACTAGCAGCGGTGGTTTGAAGACGATGTCAACAAACGTTGGTAAGGTTAACAATAAGGGTCTTGAGATTCAGTTGACTACTGTGAACATTGCCAATAAGGATTGGTATTGGGAGACAGGATTCTCATTCTCTCGCAATATTAACACCTTGCTTGAAATCAATGGCTTGGGTGAAGACCTCCCCAGTGATGGACTGTTCATCAATCAGCCAATTAATAATGTCTACAACTATGAGTGGACAGGCATCGTAAGCGATAGAGATATGGTAGTTCCTGATAATGAAATAGCCAAGTTGAAGGGCTTGACTCCAGGAACGACCATGAAGGAGTACGAATACTACTATACTTGCTATGGTTGGACTGAAGGTCAGGTAATCATTGATGACGTGGACGGAAATGGTTCGATCGATGATAATGACAAGAAGGTCTTTAGTGCAGATCCTAAGTGGGTGGCTAGCTTCAATACTTCGTTAGGCTACAAGAGCTGGGACTTCTCGGCTTCACTTTATGCTAAGGTTGGATATAATGTAAACTCTACTTTCTATCAAGAGTATACGAACTTTAGCGACCGTGGTCGTTCTAAACTGAATGTCGACTACTACATTCCTGCAGGAACATTGATTGATTGCGATGGCGTTAATGCCGATGGTACCTACATCAACCCCGTATATCAGGCAACTACACACTATGGTAACTATCCTTTCCCCAATAATGGTGGTGCCAATGCGGGTGTGGGTGATAGCCATTGGACAGGCGCAGCTAACAAGTTGACTAATGTTTCTTACCTGAAGGTGAAGAACATGACCCTGGGTTATACTCTTCCCAAGAATGCTTTGAAGAAGATTGGTGCAGAGCGAGTTCGTCTCTACTTGACCGTAACCAATCCGTTCGTATTTACCAATTACCGTGGTTTCGACCCCGAATGGGCTGCTGCCTCAGGCAAGTATGATGGCCCCAGCACAATCTCTTGGCAGTTGGGCGCAAACCTTAAGTTCTAATCATTTAATACTATACGACAATGAAAAAGACAATCTATATATCCGCATTGATGCTGATGGCTGTGTGCCTTTTCAGCAGTTGTGAAGATTTCTTGGAGGCAGACAATAAGACTGCTGGTGGTCAGACTGCTGCTGATTATTTCAAGACCGAAGAGGGCTTGGCTGCATTTAGAGTGAATGCCTACTATTCGTTGCAGAACATGTCAACATGGACAGACATCTATACCGATGGCACGGACCTCTATGTTCCTAGTCGTGGTAAAACCCCAACTGCATTCCAATATCAGACTGTTACTGCTGAAACTGGTGACGTGAAGAATTTGTTTGCAGCTTGCTTCCAGGTTATCAATAATGCCAATGGCTTGCTTTTCTATGGAGGTGATAAGTATGCTGCTGATGCCAAGTTCTTGCGTGCTTATGGTTATTACATGCTGACTCAACACTTCGGCTCAGTGTATTATTCAACTGAATACATCAACAACGCTAATCGTGAGTATCCTCGTACCGACTTGAAGACGATTTATGACAATACAATTGCTGACTTGCAATCTATTGTTGATGATGCTAATGTTGCTGAGATTACTCATGATGGCACCGTCAATCGTCGCGCAGCTGCCGCCTTGTTGGCCAAGGTTGCTTTGGCTGCAGGCTGGGATTTGCAGACCACATTGGGTGATGAGGCTAAAGGTACATTTACGAAGGGTGATGACTTGAGCTATTTTACTTTGGCTGCAAGTGCGGCTGAGACTGCTGTTAAGGATATTGCTTTGACTCAGAGCTTCGAGGAGAAGTGGTCTGCAGCCAATGAAGACACCAATCCCGAAACATTCTTTGCTGTACAATATGATCGTGCAGGGTATCCTGGTGATGTGAATACTGGTGGTCATGGCCTTCAAAATGATTGGGGTTCTTACTATGGAGCTCAGGATGCTAATGGCTTGAAGGTAAGTAGCTCAGTCAAAGTTCCTTCATATAAGTCTTTGTTCCTTTGGGGCAAGGGTGATGAGCGCTATGCTGCAACTTATATGACAACTTTCTATAATTATGATGGCAAGAGTGAGAACTGGCCTGCTACAGGATACTATGCTTACTATAGCAGTAGCAACCGCGATGCGCTTCCCATTGCACTCTATTATGCACCTTATTATGTGACTAAGACTGAGTTTGAATCATATCTTAAAGCAAATAAGGAACGTTTTGCTCAAGGTGAGTATACAAATGCACCAAAGGCATACCTTATGGCAGGTACAGTGTTGAAGTATGAGTTCAATCCTGATGGTTCATACAAATCACCGAAGTCGCTTGCCTATAATGACCAGACATTGGCCAATGAGCTCAACTTCACTCCTTGTGTGAAGAAATGGGATGATCCTCAGACCATATTCTCGCCGGGTAACACCTCTAACTGCTATCGTGATATCGTGTTGCTCCATGCCAGTGATATCTATCTCGTAGCTGCTGAGGCTTACTATATGGCAGGTGATAAGACCAATTTCTGGGCAAAGCTTAATGCGGTTCGTGCTCGTGCCAAGGCCCCTGCTCTGAATACAATCGGAGACTATGATGTAGACTATACAGCCGCTTCTGCAGCTAATGAGGATGTTCAATACATCGACCTTATTCTGGATGAACGTGCTCGTGAGCTATACGCAGAGAACCAACGTTGGGCCGACTTGCGTCGTACTCGTCAGCTGATACGTTACAACATCGCATACAACTCTTATATTGATGCGTTGGAGAATATGCAGAATGCACGTGGTGAGACTCGTTGGTACCGTCCCATGCCTTCTGCTGAGATGGGTGCTAACACTGCTGAGGGATTGGTTCAGAATCCTGGCTATTAATATATGTATAATATAAAGGTATAAGACAATGAAAAAGTTTTTATATAGTGCATGTATGATGCTTGCTGTATGTGCAGCTTTTGTATCATGTCAGAAAGATGTGGTAACAGGGCATGATCCTGCTGAAAACCTTTATCCTCAGAAGGATGTGGTTGGTGTTTATGAAGGACAATGGTGCAGAAACTTAGATGGCGTGACTGACACGATTGATGGTTCTTTGACGTTGGTGGCTGTTGATACTGCTGCTTTCCAAGTCGAAGTCTCGGTCTTGTGTGAAAGTATTTCTTTGACAGGGACAAGTGTAGCCAATATTGCTCAAGAAGGTTCTCATGGCTATGTTTTCTACAATATGTCTTCCTCTAATGGATTGGGCGCTGATAATTTCCGTGGCCGTGTTCAGAATGATGTGGCAACCATTGACTTTAAGAAGTCTATGCGAGCTGGTCGTTTTGAAAAGGTTTTTACTTTCCACTTTTCGGGCATAAAGGCTGAATGATTTTGTAAGTATAGTGCGGGAAAGGGCTTCCCTTTCCCGCTAAAAAAGAGCTTTTTATTATAATTTATAGTATTAACAATTTAAATGTAATGTTATGAAGAAACAATTACTTTTCGTTGCTGCTATTGCAGCTGGTATGTGTGCTACGGCACAGGATTATGTAAAGGTTGATGCTGCTGGCTTGGGAGTTGGCGGTGATGAAGCAGTAGCCCTCGCTGCAGGAACTGAGGTTGGCCGTACTGAGAGTTTTGTCATGAGAACAGCTTTTGATGATACTTATAAGGTACAGGACGTTAAGGCTAATGATTGTGATTTGTGGGTGTTTGATGGAACAGAAATCACAACAGACAATGGTTTCCAGGGTCAGACTAATCCTAAAGATGCTGATGGTGGCAATCCCGCAACAACAACTCCTCCTACAGCTCCCGTTTCAGGTGCTGTGATTGAGATTGAGGCTCTGAAGGACGGTTATGTTTATGTTTGGGGTAAGCTCTCTTCACACAAGAATTACATGGTTTCAGAGAATAACCAACCTATGGGTTACCAGTTGGTGATGCAGACTGCTACTTTGGGTAAGTTGGATATCACAGTTAAGGGTTCTGATGAATACAATTATGTATATGAGCCTATTGCAACGCCTGAGGTTATCTTTACTGGCAATGCAGAGAGTGCCGTAAAGGAGAATGGTATGGGTGTTATTAAGTTCCCCGTATTCACAGGCTGCAAGTATTTGGTAAACGCTACAGGTTCTAAGATTACTGCTGGTGGCGCATGGTTTGATGCTGAAGGTGATGTTAATATCGGCATTAAGAGCACTGAGACTGGTGTTAGTTATGCTCTCTATGGCGCTGGTGTAGGCATCCAGAATGCTGAGGTTGCTAATGTGGTTGCTGAGGAGTTCTTCACCGTTGCTGGCCAGAAGGCTTCTGCTGCTGCAACTGGTATCGTTCTCGTGAAGAAGACCTTCGCTGACGGTTCAGTTAAGACTGTTAAGGTTATCCGCTAATAGTTAGGAACAATCCTTGTGATTGATACTGGGGATGCGTCGTTAGGCGCATCCCCTTCTTCTTTTTTATGTAGGCTTTCGGTAAGCTTTTTTAGACGGAGGCTGTTGCAATCACAAAATACTCTTCGCAAAACTAAAACAAAAGTACTGATTTGCTATTCAAAGCTTATGAATATTAAATCAAAGGCACTGAATATTAAAACAGAGCTTATGATTTAAGAATTTGGTTTGTGGGGATGGAAAAACAGGCAGTGCTTTCAGAAAACATAGCCTGTTTGTATTCTCTTGTTATTATATTCCTTTAGCGAACTCGCTTGCTCTTCTTGCGTCCGAAATAGATGAAAATGAGGCCTGTGAGTACAAATACGGCGGTGAGGGCAATGATCCATCCGAGGGCGCCTTGCCAGCCGATGCGGTTGATGTCGAGGAAGAAGTAGGGGAACCAATTGTCGCCAGTGATGAAGTGGCGCACGTAGATGAGGGCGATGTAGAGGTAGGGAAGGAGAATGCTGCACTGTATGCCGCCTGCAGTGACCTTGCGAACGGGACGCGTAGCAAAGAAATAGAGGGTGTAGAGGATGGGCGTGAGGAGGTGCAGACATACGCTGGGCCAGTTGGTCCAATAGGCTTTTGATGTGGGGTCGCCCAATAAGAGGTTAAATACGATGCCGATGACGAGGATGGAGATGAGTCCGCCAAACTCCCACTGCATCAGAGGAATGGAGATAGGACGGCGGCAAATGAGGCGAACCAATTCGTCTGTCATCAGCCCAAGGCAGTAGAGATTGCCTAGGTTGGTGAAGTAGAGGAAGAAACGGGTGCCGTGGACCCACGAACCATAGCAGCCATAAGCGGCAATGGCGATGTATAGAATGACGATAATGAGTCTGATTGTTCTTTTCATGCCGGCAAAGGTAATGCATTTTTTTTGAATCTTAGCGAGGCAATGCAAGCTAAAGATGACTCTTTTCGTATGGTTGCCCGAAATGTAACAATAATTAATGGTGATTGTCTCGTGGTGTGTCATTTTTTGTTGGCAATTTATAGAACAAGTCTTGCATATATTTACTATCTTTGTACCCTTAAACGGACAATTGGAATAATAATTGAAATTACAGAATAATGTCGGATAACAAGAAAATGAAAACCGCCCTTGTGTCGGTGTTCCACAAGGATGGATTGGAAGAGATTATTACTACGCTCCATAAGGAGGGCGTGCAGTTGCTTTCTACAGGTGGTACCCAGGAGTTTATTGAGTCGCTGGGTATTCCTTGTCAGCGTGTTGAGGACTTGACGGGCTATCCTTCAATCCTCGGTGGCCGTGTGAAGACCCTTCACCCCAAGGTGTTTGGTGGTATCCTTGGCCGTCGCGACAACGAAGGCGACCAGGTGCAGATGGTCAACTATGAGATTCCCGAGATTGACCTCGTAATCGTAGACCTCTATCCCTTTGAGGCTACCGTGGCATCGGGCGCTTCACACGAGGCTATCATTGAAAAGATTGATATAGGCGGTATCTCACTCATTCGCGCAGCAGCTAAGAATCATAAGGATGTGGTAATCGTGGCTAGCAAGGATCAGTATGCTCCGCTTACCGATATCTTGCGCGACAAGGGTGCACAGACCACTCTCGAAGAACGTGCATGGTTTGCCAAGGAGGCTTTTGCCGTATCTTCAGCTTATGACTCGGCAATCTTCAACTACTTCGATGGAGGAGATGGCTCTATGTTCCGCAAGGCCATCAACCATCCTAAGGCTCTTCGCTATGGTGAGAATCCTCATCAGAAGGGTTATTTCTATGGTGACTTTGAAGCAATGTTCGACCAGATTCACGGTAAGGAAATCTCTTACAACAACCTGCTCGATATCAATGCTGCTGTAGACCTTATCGACGAATTTGAAGATACCACATTCGCTATTCTTAAGCACAACAATGCTTGTGGCCTTGCTTCACGCGACACATTGCTCGAGGCTTGGACAGATGCATTGGCTGGTGACCCCGTATCGGCTTTCGGTGGTGTGCTCATTACCAACCGTGCTATTGACAAGGCTACCGCCGAGGAAATCAACAAGATTTTCTTTGAGGTAATCATTGCGCCTGACTATGATGTGAACGCGCTCGAGATTCTTACACAGAAGAAGAACCGTATCATCCTCGTTCGTAAAGAGACCGAGATGCCACGTCAGCAGTATCGCTCAGTACTCAACGGTGTGCTCGTGCAGGATCGTGACCTTAAGGTGGAAACTCCCGAGGATTGCAAGCCTGTGACCAATAAGGTGGCTACAGCTGAAGAAATCGAGGATATGCTTTTTGCCAACAAGATTGTGAAGAACAGCAAGAGCAACGCTATCGTACTCGCCAAGAACAAGCAGTTGCTTGCTAGCGGTGTGGGTCAGACCTCACGCGTGGATGCCCTCAAGCATGCCATCGAGAAGGCTCATGGCTTCGGTTTCGACCTCCATGGTGCAGTGATGGCTAGCGATGCATTCTTCCCCTTCCCCGATTGCGTGGAGATTGCACACGAGGCAGGTGTCACCGCAGTTATCCAGCCCGGCGGCTCTGTGCGTGATGCAGAGTCGGTACAATACTGCAACGACCACGATGTGGCTATGGTAGTAACAGGTTTCCGTCACTTCAAACACTAAAAAAACGAGTGAAGAGTTAAGAGTGAACAGGGAAGGGTCTTTATAGCCCCTGTCCTCACTCTTCACTCTTCATTCTTCACTTTTAACTCTTCACTGAATTTATGGGACTCTTCTCTTTTACACAAGAAATAGCGATGGACCTCGGTACGGCCAATACCATCATCTTGCATAATGGCAAGATTGTGGTAGATGAGCCTTCCGTGGTTGCTCTCGACCGCCGTACGGACAAGATGGTTGCGGTAGGCGGACGTGCCAAGTTGATGCACGAAAAAACCTCTCCGGATATCAAGACTATCCGCCCATTGCGTGATGGTGTGATTGCGGACTTTAACGCTTGCGAGCAGATGATGCGCGGCCTCATCAAGATGGTGAACACGCGTGCCCGTCTGTTTACTCCTTCATTGCGTATGGTGATTGGTGTGCCTTCGGGAAGTACCGAGGTTGAGCTTCGTGCTGTTCGCGACTCAGCAGAGCATGCAGGAGGTCGTGATATTTATCTCATATACGAGCCTATGGCTGCTGCTGTAGGTATAGGACTTGACGTGGAGGCTCCTGAAGGTAATATGGTTGTGGATATAGGTGGTGGCTCTACGGAGATTGCCGTTATCTCACTGGGTGGTATTGTGAAGAACAACTCTATCCGTGTTGCAGGCGACGATTTTACGGCCGATATTCAGGAGTATATGAGCCGTCAGCATAACGTGAAGGTCAGTGAACGTATGGCCGAGCGTATCAAGATTCATGTGGGCTCTGCTTTGACTGACCTCGAGGAAGATGCTCCCGAGGAGTATATCGTGCATGGCCCCAACCGTATCACAGCACTGCCTATGGAGGTGCCTGTATGCTATCAGGAGATTGCTCATTGCTTGGACAAATCAATCGCTAAGATTGAGACAGCTGTATTGAGTGCTCTTGAGGATACACCACCCGAAATCTATGCCGATATCATTCATAATGGTATCTACTTGGCAGGTGGCGGAGCCTTGTTGCGTGGATTGGCAAAGCGTTTGCAGGATAAGATTAACATTCCTTTCCACGTTGCAGAGGATCCCTTGCATTGTGTAGCTCGCGGTACCGGTATTGCTTTGAAGAATGTTGAGAAATTCTCATTCTTGATGCGATAAACGCTTTATGGTTCTGAATTCTGAATTTTGAATCCGGTATTGTCGCATGTGTGACAATAGGGATTTGGAATTCAGAATTCAAAATTTTGCATTCATGAGCGCCATCTTTCAGTTCCTTTATAGGCATCTCCATTGGTTGGTTTTTATTGTGTTGGAGATTATCTGCTTTGTGCTCTTGTTCTCATACAATAGCTATCAAGGCAGTATATACTTGTCTACAGCCAATAGCGTCACGGCTCGCTTGTTGTCAGGAAAGAGCCGGGTGAACGCTTATTTTGCTTTGGCCGATGATAATGCCGTGCTGGAGGAGCAGAATGCCCGGTTGCAAGAGCGTGTGTTTGAACTTGAGCAGATGCTTTCCGTCCAGTTGCAAGATAGCATGTCGAAAGCTATCTCCTCGGAATGGCTAACCAGGGCTGGCTATCACGTGACAGGTGCGAAGGTGGTGGATAACTCAATCAATAAGGCGAACAATTTTGTAACGATTGACAAAGGTTCGGCAGAGGGACTAACCCCCGATATGGGTGTGATAGGAGCTGATGGTGCGGTTGGTGTCGTGTATAAGTGCTCTGAGCACTATTCGTTGGTGCTTCCTTTGCTTAATGGCAAGAGCAATCTTAGTTGCAAGGTCCTTAATAGCGAGTATTTCGGATTCTTGCGTTGGGAAGGTGGCGATGCACGCTATGCCATGTTGTACGATATGCCTCGCTATGCGGTCGTGAATGTTGGCGATACTATTGTGACTAGCGGTCACTCGTCGTTCTTCCCTGATGGTATAGTTGTAGGTAGAGTGGAGGAATTGCATCCCTCGGCGGATGGACTATATATTACATTGCGTGTGGCACTAAGCACTGATTTCGCTCGTTTGCGCCATGCTTTTGTGTTGCGAAAGATGGATGCTGCTGAGTTGGCGGCTCTCAAAGAGACGTTGAATCCCAAGAAAACCAAGAAGAAATAATGGAAAAGTTACTGACACGCATAGCTTGGTTTGTTGGATTAGTGCTTGTACAGGCGCTCTTTCTTAACCATATCTGTTGGTTTGGTGTGGCAACGCCATTCTTATATATCTATCTTCTTTTAGCCATTGATAGAGATATCGACCGTAATGCTCTGATGTTGATAGCCTTTGCCATGGGGCTATCTGTCGATATATTCAGTAATACCTTTGGCGTGAATGCGGCGGCATGTGTGTTGTTGGCTTTCCTGCGCCCTTGGCTCATTCGTATATGTGCACCTCGCGAGGAGTTTGAGAACTTTGAGCCAGGTATTCATTCGTTAGGCATTTGGCCCTTCTTCCGCTATGCCCTTTTGGCGACGTTGATTCATCATACGGCCCTGTTCTTCCTGGAATCTTTTTCCGTAGGACATATCGGTTTTGTCTTTTTGCGTATAGTATGTAGCACAATGCTTACGTTGATGATGGTGATGGCCGTAGATTTCGTTCGTAATCGTCGTTAATCTGTTACCTTTTCGGCTTATGAACAATGATTATAGGTTTGAGAACCGTAAGTTCGTGGTTGTGGGCATTGTCGTTGGCATAGTGCTCTTGTTCATCGCTCGTCTTTTCTATCTGCAGATAATGAACGATGAGTATAAGAAGCATGCCGATTCTAATGCTTTCCTTAACAAGACAGTATATCCTTCGCGCGGAATTATGTATGACCGCAATGGCAAGTTGCTTGTATCCAACCAACCTGCTTACGATGTGCTGGTGTGTATGCGCAATATGAAGGACCTTGATACCCTTTCCCTGTGCGAATCTTTAGGAATAACCCGAGAATTCTTTGAGAAACGCATCAAGGATATCAAGAATAAGAAGCTTAATCCTGGATATTCCTTTTATACCGACCAGTTGTTTATGGGGCAATTGCGTACGGAGGACTTTGCAAAGTTTCAGGAGCAATTGTACAAGTTTAATGGTTTCTCTATTCGCCGTCGAACGGTACGCCAATATGAGTACTCGGTAGGTGGAGCTTTGTTTGGTGATTTGGGTGAAGTGTCCAAGAAGGAGATGGAGGCCGATGATTACTATGTGCGGGGCGACTATATCGGCAAACAGGGTATTGAAAGCTATTATGAGAAGCAGCTTCGTGGCGAAAAAGGTACAGAGGTGCTGCTGCGTGATGCTTATGGACGTATTAAGGGGCGCTACATGGATGGTGCGATGGATGTAGCTCCAGTGCCGGGAAAGAACCTTACATTGAGCTTGGATATTGAGTTGCAACTCTTGGCCGAACGCCTGTTGCAAAACAAGATAGGTAGTGTGGTGGCTATAGAACCCGAGACGGGTGAAGTGCTTTGCATGGCATCGTCGCCCTCCTTTGACCCGCAGATATTGGTAGGCCGCCAGCGTGGTGATAACCACCGTCTGCTCTCCAAGGATAAGCAGAAACCATTGCTCAATCGTGCCATTATGGGTACATATCCGCCAGGCTCTACCTTCAAGACGGCTCAGGCATTGACTTTCCTGCAAGAGGGTGCCATAGAACCCGAGACATCGTTTCCTTGCTCGCATGGGTTCCGATATAAGGGACTTCATGTCGGGTGTCATGCTCATGGCTCACCGCTTCCCTTGGTGCCCGCATTGGCTACTTCCTGCAATAGCTATTTCTGTTGGGGACTGTATCGCATGATTGGCTCTTCCCGGTTCGCTTCCTCGCAGGAGGCCTTGACACGATGGAAGGACCACATGGTGGCTATGGGTTTTGGCTATCGTCTCGGTATTGATCTCCCGGGCGAGGCACGTGGCTTTATTCCCAATTCAGCCTTTTATGACAAGTGGTATGGCGGACGTTGGAATGGCCTGACCATTATTTCTATCTCTATCGGGCAGGGCGAGGTGACGCTGACTCCCTTGCAGATTGCCAACTTGGGTGCTACGATTGCCAATCGTGGCAAGTACATCGCTCCGCATGTTGTCAAGGAGGTGCAGGGCGAAGAGCTTGATAGCCTCTATCGCTTCCCGAAGTATACGATGGTCGACAAGGAGCATTACGAGACCGTGGTAAAGGGTATGCGTGAGGCCGTCCTTAGTGGTACTTGCCGTGCGGCGAACCTTCCTGGCATTGAGGTGTGCGGAAAAACGGGTACTGCCCAGAATCGCGGTAAGGACCACTCTGCATTCATGGGATTTGCTCCTATGGACAATCCTAAGATTGCCGTGGCCGTGTACGTCGAGAATGGTGGCTTCGGTGCTGTGTATGGTGTGCCTATCGGTGCGCTTATCATGGAGAAATATCTGACGGGCACGTTGAGTGAGGCGAGTGAACAGAAAGCAAATGATATTCAACAACGGGTAATCTATTATGGCAATCAGGAACGTTAGTTTGTGGCGGTCGGTCGACTGGTTCACCATCATTCTCTATCTCGTATTGGTGGCGTGTGGGTGGCTCAGTATCTGTGGTGCCAGCTACGACTTTGGCGATACCAACTTTTTCAGTTTCGCATCCAATCCCGGCAAGCAGCTGGTGTGGGCCGGATGTGCTATTGTGATAGGCCTGGTGCTGCTCAATATTGAGAAGAAGTACTATGAGATGATTGCCTATCCTCTCTATCTTGCTTTTGTGCTATTGCTGGCGGCTACCATCTTTATAGCCCCTGACATCAAGGGCTCTCACTCATGGCTCGTGTTGGGGCCTATTAGGATACAGCCTGCCGAGTTCTCCAAATTTGCTACGGCCTTGGCTTTGGCCCGTCTGCTCAGTACCTATGGCTTCTCTATGACCAAGCGGAGCGATGTGGTGAAGATGATTGCTATTGTCGTGGTGCCCATGTTGCTTATTGTGTTGCAGAATGAGACGGGCTCGGCGCTTGTGTACCTTTCCTTCTTTCTCGTTCTCTATCGTGAGGGAATGACGGGTTCGCTTCTTGCAGTTGGTGTGTGCGCGGTTATTTATTTCGTCATAGGTGTAGGACAGAGCGAGAATATGTTTCAGAATATGCCTGTCAATGTGGGGCAGTTTGTCGTATTTCTGCTTATCCCGCTCTTTACGGCTTTGATGACGGGCGTGTACTCCAAGCGTATGAAGCGTGCATGGGGTATTATGCTAGTGAATTTGGTAGGTACGCTTGCAGCCTACCTGTTTTCCCATTTTGTCATTCCTTTTGATATCTGTATTGTTCAGCTGGCGCTTTGTGTCTGCACGTCCCTGTACCTATTGTTCTTATATCTGCGCGAGCGTTACGCCTCCTACCTGCTGATAGCTCTCTTTGCTTTGGGCTCTATCGGCTTTTACTTCTCGTGCAATATGCTCATTGGGAAGCTGCAACCCCATCAACGGATGCGTATCGAGGTGTTGCTTGGCTTGAAGGACGACCCTGCAGGTGTGGGCTACAATATCAACCAGTCGAAGATTGCTATCGGCTCGGGTGGTTTGTGGGGGAAAGGCTTCCTGAACGGCACGCAAACCAAGCTGAATTATGTGCCGGAGCAGCATACCGACTTTATTTTCTGCACTATTGGTGAGGAGCAGGGATTCCTTGGCTGTACCTTCATCCTGATACTCTATGCGCTATTCATCATCCGCATCATCTTCTTGGCCGAACGGCAGGGAAGCAATAAGTTTACCCGTGTCTATGGCTACTCGCTGGCCTCTATCCTGACCTTCCACCTCTTCATTAACGTAGGTATGGTGATAGGCTTGGCTCCTGTGATTGGTATTCCGCTTCCCTTCTTCAGCTACGGAGGCTCTTCTCTCTGGGGTTTCACCATTCTACTTGCCATACTACTTCGCCTGGATGCCGAACGGGAGTCCCGATTCTGATGCCCACCTCCCTGATGCCCATCAATAGCGTGTCGCTCATCATCTGGGCTATCTTTATGGTTGTGTGTGTGGTGTCGCTCAGTGAGAGGTTCGTGATGGGGATGCTATAGTCGGCCCTCCTGCCGATGCCTTTCGCTGGGGAGCTCTCTTTGAGCTCGGCATTGATGGTCTCGTCATGCAGGACGGTTGTTCCCTGCGATATTCTTATGTGTGCGGCAAAGTTTGCGTAGTCATATCCCTCGGTGCAGAGGAGCAGTTCTATGCCGTTCTCCCGCTTTGTTTTCTCCAGTGTATCGGTGGTGACAACGAGCGTATCTGCCATGCCCCATCCGTCTCTGGTGGGGATGAACGACATGTAGCGTGTGTCGCTCATGCAACTGCACAGGGCAACTGCTATGAGTGCTATTAGAACTGGCTTCCTGAATTGCTTATTGTGGAGCTTCATTCTTCTTGGGCGGACGTTTCTGCTCTTTGTTGGCATTGTTGCCTGCAGGGGCATTGGCCGGCTTCTTTTTCTTCTTTTTCTTCTTCTTGGCACTATCGAAGCGGCTTACGCTATCCTGATCCAGCAGGTCGGTACTTTGTGGCTCGATGTTTGCGCCATCCTCCAGCAGTGATTCGGGCTTCATGCCCTTCTTGTTCATGTTGATGACATCGAAGGCGCGGCGTGTGCTGATGGTGACGAGATTGGCGGCGAAGCTCTTGTCGGTGGAGTAGGATATCTCTTTCTTGAGAATGTCCGACTTGAAGAAATAGTAGGTGCTGTCCTGAGTCTCCAACGTGATGTCGCGTGCGGGGAAGCGCTTCGTGGCCTCCACGTAGGTGTCTACCTCGTAGTTCATGCAGCACTTGAGCTTGGCGCATTGTCCGGCGAGCTTCTGGGGGTTCATGGATATGTCTTGGAAACGGGCTGCGCTGGTCGATACGGAGGTGAAACTGGTGAGCCAGGTAGCGCAGCATAGCTCGCGTCCACACGGGCCGATGCCGCCGATGCGTCCGGCCTCTTGGCGGGCACCAATCTGCTTCATCTCTATGCGCACCCTAAACACGTCGGCCAATACCTTGATGAGTTGGCGGAAGTCGACACGTCCGTCGGCAATGTAGTAGAAGATGGCTTTGTTGCCGTCGCCCTGATACTCCACGTCGCCAATTTTCATGTTCAGGCCGAGGTCCTTGGCTATCTGGCGCGAGCGTATCATGGTGTCCTGCTCCTTGGCTTTGGCCTCGTAGTATTTCTCCATGTCCGCTTCGCGCACCTTGCGGTATACGCGGCGCACCTCGGCATCGCTCTTGAGGCGTGCTTTCTTCATCTGTAGCAACACGAGGCTACCGGTGAGGGTGACGGTGCCTATGTCGTGGCCCGGGCTGGCCTCTACGGCTACGATGTCGTCCTTCTGCAAAGGTATCTTGTTGCTGTTGAGGTAGTAGCCTTTGCGTGTGTTCTTGAATTGCACTTCCACGTAGTCGGTCGCGTCGATGTTGCCTGGTACATCTACCAGCCAATCGAATACGTTGAGTTGCTTATCTTGTCGGCCGCATCCCTGGCAGCATATGCCGTCGCAGCCGTTGGTCTTATAGTCGCTCATATATCTATTGTTTCAGTAGCATAATCATTTTTAGTGCGAGGTCGAAGAACACCATCTTGGCATTCACGTTCTGCTCAATGTGCCGTTGTGCTTCGCTCAGCTCCTCCATGATGCCGAAGATGTTCTTCTCGTTCACGAATGGGGCGAAGCGTGAGGTGAAGTTGGCCTCGTCCGTGTTCATGTAGTTTATCTCAGGACGGTGGAAGTTGCAGATGAAGCTCTCGCGTATCATGCGCTGGCAGTAGATGAGGAAGTTTTTCTGCGGCTCGCGCCCCATGCCGGCCACTGTGTCGGCCCATTGTCGCATGCCTTTGAGGTCACGGGCATAGGATCGGCGCATAAGCGTCATGAATAGCTCGATGTGCTCTTTCGTGCGGTTGCCCAGATGGATGGTCTCCATGGCCTGTAACCAATTTCCTGCCGATGCGTGGGCTATCTGTCGGGCATCGGCCTCGGTTAGCCCATGCTTTTCCACAAGTGCCGCAGCTATGAGGTTCTCCTCTATAGGGCGTAGCGTGAGTCGTTGCACGCGGCTCTGTATGGTAGGCAGCAACAGGTCGGGGTTCTCTGCCACGAGCAGGAATACCGTCTGGGTTGGCGGCTCCTCTATCATCTTCAGCAGCTTGTTGGAGCATTCCGTGTTCATCTTCTCGGCCATCCAGATGATCATCACCTTGTAGCCTCCCTCGCTCGACTTGAGTGTGAGCTTGCGGATTATCTCTTCGCTTTGCGAGGCATAGATGAGTCCCTGCTGGTTCTCCGTGCCTATGTGGTCCATCCACTGGTTGAGGTTCATGTAGGGATTTTCCAGTGCGGCTTGTCGCCATTTATCGATGAAGTCGTCGCTATGCGGTGTCTTGTTGGAGTCCTTCTTGTAGATGGGAAAGGCGAAGTGCAGGTCGGGGTGTACGAGCTTGTCGAATTTCTTGCACGAAGGGCATTCGCCGCAGGCATCCTCGCCATTGCGGTGTGAGCAGCACAGGTAGCGTGCATAGGCGATGGCCACGGCCAGCTTGCCCGTACCCTCGGGGCCGCAGATGAGCTGCGCATGCGGTATGCGCCCCTCGGCGACTGCCGAGCGTAGCATCTGCACCGCGTTGTCCTGTCCTATGATATCCTTGAAGTACACTTTCTGTCCTTATTATCCATGTTAACACAAAGGTATGACTTTTTATTGAATCCTGCAAATAATGTGCTGTAAATCGTGTAAAACTGGTTGCGGGGTTGTGGGTGGTGGAGCATGGGTTATGGTTTTGAGGATTATGGGGCCAATCATTCTTAATGCATGGCAAAATTATAAAAATCTTTTTTGGTATTCAGGGATAATGCAACAGACTGCAACAGATTGCAACAGACTGCAAAAGAATTTGCGCAAGCGCCTTTATTTCAGTGAAATAAAAAATGTCGAGTGTGTGCCTATATCCTGATGCAGGGG
>CANBEE010000005.1 GCA_947367415.1 uncultured Bacteroidales bacterium | reverse complement strand
TAGATGTCCCACAACTCGCCTGCCTCGGTCTCGGCCGTACCGGTCATACCCGACAATTTATGGTACATGCGGAAGTAGTTCTGCAAGGTGATGGTAGCGAAGGTCTGTGTGGCGGCCTCTACCTTCACGCGTTCCTTGGCCTCGATGGCTTGGTGCAAGCCGTCGCTATAGCGGCGACCCTCCATGATACGGCCTGTCTGCTCGTCGACAATCTTTACTTCGCCCTGTTCGGTCACGATATACTCGGTGTTCTTTTCGAACATGGTGTAGGCCTTGAGCAGCTGGTTGATGGTATGTACGCGCTCGCTCTTCACGGCGTAATTGGTGAAGAGTTCGTCCTTCTTCATCATCAGTTCGTCGCCTTCAAGTCCGCTGTTCTCGATAGCTGCCATCTCGGAAGCAATGTCGGGGAGTACGAAGAGGGTGGGATCGGCAGCGTTACCGGTGATAAGCTCGATTCCCTTGTCGGTGAGGTCCACGCTGTTCATCTTCTCGTCGATGACGAAGTAGAGCGGCTCTACAGCCTCGGGCATGCGGCGATTGTTCTGTTCCATATAGATAGCCTCGGTCTTGAGCATGCCGGTCTTGATGCCCGGTTCGCTGAGGAACTTGATGAGAGGCTTGTTCTTGGGCAGGGCTTTATGGCTGCGGAAGAGGGCGAGGAATCCTGCCTCCACCTCGGCTTGGTCTTCCGATGCGATAAGGCGCTTGGCCTCGGCAAGAAGCTGTGTGGCAAGGCGCTTCTGTGCCTCCACGAGACGCTCTACGAGGGGACGAAGTTCCTCGAACAGCTGATCCCCCTTCTTGGGCACAGGGCCTGAGATGATGAGCGGTGTACGCGCATCGTCAATCAATACCGAGTCTACCTCATCGACGATGGCATAGTTGTGGCGGCGCTGCACGAGATCGGCAGGCGATGAGGCCATGTTGTCGCGCAGGTAGTCGAAACCGAACTCGTTGTTCGTACCGAAGGTGATATCGGCGAGATAGGCCTGACGGCGAGCCTCGGAGTTGGGCTGGTGCTTGTCGATACAATCTACTGAAAGGCCGTGGAACATATAGAGCGGACCCATCCACTCGGAATCACGCTTAGCCAGATAGTCGTTCACGGTAACCACGTGTACGCCATTGCCGGTGAGGGCATTGAGGAATACGGGCAGCGTAGCCACGAGGGTCTTACCTTCACCGGTAGCCATCTCGGCAATCTTACCCTTGTGCAGTACCACACCACCGAAGAGCTGCACATCGTAGTGTATCATGTTCCACACTGTGTCGTTGCCACCGGCTTCCCAGTGGTTGGTGTAGATGGCCTTGTCGCCCTCAATGCGCACGAAATCCTTCGTGGCGGCCAGTGTGCGGTCCATGTCGGTAGCCGTCACCACTACCTCTTCGTGCTGCGTGAAGCGGCGTGCAGTCTCCTTCACGATGGCGAAGGCCTCGGGCAGCACCTCGTCGAGAGCTACCTCGTACTTGTCGAGCACGGCGGTCTCCAGCTTGTCTATCTCGTTGAAGAGCTGTTCGCGCTCCTCAATCTCGGTTTCTTCCACTTTTGCTTTCAGCTCGGCAATTCTGGCATTCTCTTCTACGGCCGATTGCTTGATGCGCTCCTTCAGCTCCTGCGTCTTGGCACGGAGCTCATCGTTATCGAGCTTCTCTATTGCGGGGTAGGCTTTCTTGATTTTCTCCACCCACGGCTGTATCTCACGCATGTCGCGTGTGTTCTTGTTACCGAACAACTTTCCTATAAATTCGTTAAATCCCATATATATTTTTTTGTTTTATTTTTTATTCTGTTAAATCTCTCCACAACAATAGTGCCAGCGAGCGATGCGTCGGGCAAAGCTGCAATTTTGTCATAAAAGTCTGACATGGCAAATAAAGCACAAAGGTACAATATATTTTTGGATAAACCGACACTGGAGTTTCATTGTTTCCTCTCCAAATGTATACTTTCATAAAATTTGGATGATTTTTTGACGTTTTGTTGCACGATTTGCCGAAATATCTCTATATTTGTCACAAAATACTAAATACCACTGCCATGAAAAGACTTGCCTCCATCCTCATTGCCCTGTTTGCCGTGGTCGCCCTTCATGCCGAGGAGCAGCCCATCACGTTTGGCGAACTTCCCAAGAATGCAAAAATCTTCGTCTTTACCTATTTCAAGGATGTCCCCTTCACCGAGGTGTATATAGAGCGTCGTGCTAGCTTGACTCAGTATGAGGTGAGGCTTCAGGATGGTATCGAACTGCAGTTCGACCGTACGGGTCTCTGCACCGAGATTTCCAGCAAGAATGGTGAGGTGCCCGACATCGTCATCCCCAAGCGAATGCTCTCCGTAATACGCAAGCACTACCCCGACTGCTATATCCGCAAGTATGAGAACAATGGACGCATGTACGAGATTGAGCTCGACAACGGTGTCATTCTTACCTTTAGCATGACCATGCGCCTAATCGACGTCGACGAGTGATGCTCTTGATGCAAATATAAACAACCGTCCCCGACTCGAATGGAGCCGGGGACAATTGTTTATGTGCTATTGTGAGCTGTACGTTACTTCACGTATACCTTGCGGGCGGTGCCGTCGGCATAGCGTACGATGTTAATGCCAGGCTGCAATGTGGCTTGGCGTACGCCTGAGATGGTGTAGTAGGCTACAGCCTCAGTGCTGTTTGCGGTGGTCTGCTCGATGGCTGTGAGCTTCTCGTATTCCTCGATAGATACGAAGTGCAGTGTGGCGCGTACGATGACGCTCTTGCCATTAGCCACATACATCACGCGTGACTGGTAGTCCTTGCCCTCGTCGACGCGGTAGTTGCGCTTATACTGAGTTACGCTGCCGTCTTCGTTGGTCCAATCCCAGATAACAGAGTTGTATGAGGTTTGCGGAGCACGTGTCACCACGGTACCACCCTCTACCTCGCCCTCCTCTTCGGGCACATACTCGGTCCAGTAGTCGTAGAAGTAGTATGTCACGCTGTCGGCAGCGGCATTGGTCTTGATGCAGTATACGGCGGGGTAGGCGTTATGACCGAAGATGGGGTTCCAGCCGCCACCATAGAGTGTGAACTCACCGTCGGCATCGCGCCACCAGTCGAATGTCTCCATGTGGTCGCAGTAGCTGTCGTTGGGGCTGAGCGGATGCATCACTGCCTCGCTGATATCGTTGATGCCCAGTGTAGCGCAGATGTCGGCCACGTCAACTACCGACACAGTCTTGGTGTATTCCTGGTTGGTGATGGCAAGGCTCATGTATGCTTCCACGTCGATGGTCTTCTGCAACTCGGGCCCCTTGATGGTGAACGAGATGCTGTATGAATCGGTGTTGACCGAGAGTGTGTCGGTAGTGTAGGTGGCGAGGTTGGCCTGTGCTAGGAGCGAGCGGGTAGATACCAGCTTGTAGGCGTGGCCCTCTACGAAGGGGTGCTCTACAGTGACGATGTTGCTTCCCTGAGCTGTGGAAACGCTCTTTACGGGCTCTTCGCTGCCATCAACGTATATGTCGAATTCTACGGCAATGATGTGGAGGAAGGTGAGGTTGTAGCCTGTGGGGTTGGGGTAGGTGAGAGCGAGGCCTGCAGCGTTGAACTCGGCGATGCCGTCGTATACCACGCCGTCCTCGGTATTCCATGTGGCGGTGCCCCATTCAAATACGGTGGGGTCGGCATCCTCTTCCTCGTCGCTGCTGCCATTGGTGAGGGTAGCCGTTGTGAGTGCCATGCCGGGCTGCTGCTGTACGGCAACGGTCAGCTCCACTGCGCCATCGGACGTCACGGTGCCGGTGAAGGTGCTGTTGGGGAACGACATGATTCCTGCTGTGATGTTGAATGCCTCTTTAGCCAAGTTGTAAGAGCCATCGCCGTTGTCGGTAACAGTAACCTCCTCAATGGTGATGTCTCCAGTTTCCATACCCATTACAAGAGCAAATGAGGGGAAGAGTACGTTAACCTTGCCGTCGACCTCAGATACAGTGGCGGTCTTCTCGCCTGCATCTACTTCAGAACCGTCAACGTGAGTGAGCTTCAAGTCTCCCTTATGCTCACCAAGGTAAGGGAGCTCATCGCTACCTGCCTCGGCATAGAAATAGGCAGTGGTGAGAGCCATTGCAGGGTTCTGCTTTACCTCTACAATCATCTCTGCAGCGCCATCGGCATAAATGGTGCCTGAGAAGGTGCTGTTGGGGTAACTAGCGGTCATTCCGTTAGGCATGGAAACGGCGATGTTGAACACCTCTTTAGCGAGAGTGTACGATCCGTCTGCCTCAGCTGTTACGGCTACGTCTTCTACGGTGAACTCGCCAAGCTCCGTGCCCGTCATGATGGCGAATGAAGGGAAGGTGACGTTGAACTTGCCATCCTCGGTTTCGGAGATGGTCACTGTCTGTGCTTCCAGCGAAGCCTCTTGCCCAGTAGCGTGGGTAAGGTTGATGTCGCCATTGTAAGTACCTACAATGGCACTTTGTGCATAGCCGGCAACGACACCGACAAGCATCAATGCAAATAGCGTAAATTTCTTCATAATAATACCTATTATAATATATTAAGTGAATAAAATGTGTGATTCGCGTGTAAATCCCAACTGTAAATCGGGCGCAAATATACTAATTAAATTTGTAGCTTCGAGGTAATTGTCTTAAATTTGCGCAATTTTGTAAAAATAATTTTCAGCATATAAGAGATATGATGCGTTTTTATCGAAAAATGATGGCAATAATGACCTTCTTGCTCTCTGTGGCTATTACAGCCCAGGGTGGAGAGGTTAATGACACCGTGGCATCGGTGCCAGCGGCCAGAATGATGGCGAGCCAGACATCGCAGCGTCCAGTCGATGGAGTGTTGCTGCAGGGCGTGGTGACCGATACGGATGAACTCCCGTTGCCAGGCGTACATATTATAGTAAAAGAGACTCAGACGGGTGTGGCCTCCGACGAGAATGGTGAGTTCACAATCCTGCTCCCTAAGGGACAGCAAGCGACGGTAGAGTTCTCTTTTATCGGCATGCAGACACTGACCAAAGTGTATGACGGTACCAAGAACCACGTGAAGCAGGTAATCGTGCTGAGCAGTGGTGAGGAACTCGAAGAGGTGGTTGTAACAGGCCTTTTCGATTATAACTCCCGTACTTTTACCGGTAGTGCCGTGTCGTATACGCAAGAGGACTTGAAGTCCATCGGAAACAATAACGTACTGAAGATTATCCAGTCGCTCGACCCCGCCTTCATCGTAGAGAGCAACAGTATCAATGGCTCTAACCCCAACCACATGGCCGATATCACGCTGCGTGGTAACGCTTCGTTCGGAGGTCTGCAGGGTGAGTATTCGGGCAATCCCAATGCTCCGCTCTTTATCCTCGATGGCTTCGAAGCGTCACAGGAGCAGATATTCGACTTGGATATGAATCGCGTGAAGTCGGTGACCATCCTCAAGGACGGTGCAGCCAAGGCCATCTACGGTTCTAAAGCCTCAAACGGCGTTATCGTGGTAGAGACCATTCTACCCGAGGCTGGACGTCTGCGCGTGACCTATACCGGTGACCTCAGTGTGGAGACCCCCGACCTTACCAGCTACAACTTGACAAATGCAGCCGAGAAACTTCAGGTCGAACTGAATGCCGGCCGCTATTCCTCATCGTCGCCTTACTACCAGGCACTGCTCGATGAACAATACTACGCTATCGCAGCTGATATCGCCCGTGGCGTTGATACCTATTGGCTGTCGCAGCCCTTGCGTACCAGCGTGGGACAGAAACACTCGGCCTCTTTTGAGGGCGGTACCGAGGAGATGCGCTATTCGGCCATGATCGGTTACAACGATGTGGCTGGTGTGATGAAGCAGTCGGGCCGTCGTAACGTACAGGGAAATATCAATCTCTCTTACCGCTATGGTAAGTGGATGTTCCGCAACTCTCTCAGCGTCACCCGTAACCAGGCTGACGATAGTCCCTTCGGCTCGTTCAGCGACTATGTCAGTGTGAATCCCTACTTCTCGCCCTACGATGCGAATGGCAACATACGCAAGGTGCTGGGCTACTACACGGCACCCGGCTACAATGGTAGCGTGCTCACCTATTACAACCCACTCTACAATGCTACGCTGGGCACGAAAAACTTTTCCAAGTATACCGAAATTGTGGAGAACTTCTACATCGAGTTCCGCCCCATTGATGACCTGCGCTTCACGGCCCGCTTGGGATATACCTTCAAGGACAACCGCCGCGAGGACTTCTATCCTGGCGACCACACCCGCTTCAATGACTGGACGGGCGACCGCTACTTCCAGCGCGGAAGCTATTCCATCACCAATGGCGAGTCCAACAACCTCAACATAGACCTTACCGCCAACTACTCGCACCAGTGGGGCAAGCATCAGCTTTTGGGCAATGCCGCCTATTCGCTGCAGAGCACCAATTCGCTGTCCGAGGGTATGGTGGCATGGGGCTTCCTAAACAATCATGTGGACTACATCACCTTTGCCAAGCAATATGCCGAAGGAGGAAAACCCTCAGGCTCGGAGAGCACCACACGCAGCTTGGGTATCACCGGTGCGGTCAACTATAGCTACGACGAGCGTTACCTGTTTGATGCCAGCTTGCGCTTCAACGGTTCTTCGGTGTTCGGTAGCAACAACCGTTGGGGTACCTTCTGGAGTGCCGGTACGGGATGGAACCTCCATAACGAAGCATTTATGGAGGATGCCGACTGGCTCACGCTGGCCAAGTTCCGCGTCACCTATGGTTTGACCGGTAATCAGAACTTCTCGCCCTATCAGTCGAAAGCTACCTATAAGTTCTACGACAACATCATCTACGACAATATCTCGGGAGCCTACTTGATGGGTATGCCCAACCCGAACCTCAAGTGGCAGCAGACGGGCGACTTTAACGTAGGTCTCGACCTCGGCCTGTTCAACGACCTGAATCTGCGTGTTGACCTTTATGACAGCCGTACTCGCGATGCTCTCATCGCCATGTCCATTCCCACCTCAACAGGTTTCACCACCTATATGGAGAATATGGGAAATGTGCGCAACCGCGGTGCTGAGGCCATGCTCAACTGGCGTTTCCTCCACAAGGGACAGTCCTACATGAGCTTGAGCGGAAGCATTGGTCACAACAAGAACCAAGTGACGGAGATTAGCGAGGCGCTGAAGAACTACAACAGCGAGCAGGATGCCAACTCCACCAAGTCGCCCATCATCCGCTACGAAGAGGGTCAGTCGATGACAGCCATCTGGGCAGTGCGTTCACTGGGTATCGACCCCGCCACCGGTAAGGAGATGTTCCTGAAGAAGGATGGGGTGACCACTACCTACGATTACACCACCGACGACTATATCATCGCTGGCGACAGCAACCCGATTGTGCACGGTACCTTCGGCTTCAACGGCGAGTGGAAGGGCATCGGTCTCAACCTCCTCTTCAGCTATCAGTGGGGTGGCGACTATTACAACCAGACTCTCGTGGACCGCGTGGAGAATGCCAATGTGGCCCACAACGTGGACAGCCGTATCTTCCGCGATACCTGGCAGAAGGTGGGAGATGTGGCTTTGTACAAGCACATCTCCAGCAATCCTACCACGACGTATGCCTCGACCCGTTTCGTGCAGCGCGACAATACGCTCGACTTCACCTCCCTCTCGGCCTACTACGACTTCAAGTATTGCGACTGGCTGAAGCGAGCCAAGATTGAGCGCATGCGTGTGACGCTCTATATGAACGATGTGTTCCACCTCTCTACCATCAAGACTGAGCGCGGACTTAACTATCCCTACGCGCGTACCTATTCACTATCTGTAACCACTACATTCTGATGACAATGAAACGAACAAGATATTACATAGCTGCTGCTCTGATGGCACTGACGGCCACCTCGTGTAACGAATGGCTCGATGTGCAGCCCCATTCGCAGATTGAAGATACAGAGCTTTTCACCACCGAGAGCGGCTACAAGGAGGCGTTGGCAGGTGTCTACTCCTCTATGGTGACCTCCGCTACCTACTCCAAGGAGATGACCTTTGGCTTCATGGGTGTGCTGGGGCAGGAGTGGGACTACTATTCTTCGGCTCAGTATGATGCCGTTGCAGCCTACGATTACGAGGCGGCATTGCCTACCAGCTACATCAACGGCATCTGGCGTACCAATTATAGCGGCATTGCCAATGCCAACAACCTCTTGGCCCATATCGACAACAGTGTCAGCCTGTTCTCCGCAGACAACTACAACGTCATCAAGGGCGAGGCGTTGGCTTTGCGTGCCATGCTTCACTTCGACCTCCTGCGCTGTTTCGGTGTCAGCTTTGCTGTCAACCCCGATATGCCTGCTATCCCCTACAGCACGGCGCTCGACTATCACGTATTCCCTCAGCTGAAGGTGCGTGAGGTGGCCGACCGCATTCTTGCCGACCTCCATGTGGCCGATTCGCTCCTTGGAGAGAGCGACCCCATTGCTACGGGGCGTGTCATCACTGAGCTGGACGACAATGGCTACCTCATCAACCGTCAGGTACATCTCAACTACTACGCTGTCAAGGGATTGCAGGCCCGTGTATATATGTGGTTTGGCCAGTATGCCGAGGCATTGGCTGCAGCCAGGGAGGTCATTGGTAGCGAAGCCTTCAGTTGGAGCACGGTGGAGAACATGAGCCGTGGCTACGACCGCTGTATGGCCGACGAGCATCTCTTTGCACTCAACCACCTGACCCTCACTGCCGATGTGGCCGATATCTATTTCGATGAGGGTAGTGCCACCAGCTTTGCCGTCAACCGTGAGCGCTTGCTCACCTACTACGACAATGCCACGCAGGACTACCGCTACACCTTCCAGTTCAAGGCAGGTACGGGTACCACTTTCGACAATCGCTATATCACCAAGTATGATCCTTCGGCCTCGTCAGACAGCTACTACAACTACAAGATGCCGCTGATGCGCCTGCCCGAGATGTACCTCATCAAGAGCGAAGCCGAGTACCGCACCGGGATGACCGATGCCGCCTTGGCTACACTCAACCAGCTGCGTGCCAATCGCAATCTGCCTGCCTTGCAGGAGCTACCCAAGGACTTCAACACCGAGCTGGTCAATGAGTACCGTCGCGAGTTCCTGGGCGAGGGACAGCTCTTCTTCCTCTACAAGCGCCTCAACCATCCGGTGATAGCCTTCTCCGATATCGACCCCGTAGCTACCCGTAGCTACACCTTTCCATTGCCGTTGTCAGAGATACAGTCGGCCGAACGTGAACCTAACAAATAAGGACAGTTACTATGATGAAAAAGATTTGCAAGATATTCCAAGCATGCGCCTGTGCTCTCTGTCTGGTGTCCGTAGTGGCATGCCAGCAGGAGGAGGTGCTCAAGTTCGATGCTGCACGCACCGGACTGAACATTTGGGTAGGCACCTCGGCTGGTGCCGTGTATGAGGAGACTACCTACAACTACTCCTACGCCTTTGAGGAGGGTGGTGTCACCTTCTATGCCCGCGTCTACGGCATGCCTGCCGACTACGACCGCACTTTCACGCTTGAGGCCTATGGCAACAGCCTGGAACTGATAGTCCCCACCATCCGCACCGAGGAGTATGTGATGCCTGCCGGTGCCGTGTTTGGCGAATATAAGGTCTACTTCAACACCCAGAAGCTGCCCTCCAGCGACCTTTTCTCTGAGAGTGACGGCAGTGTGTCGTTCCGTATGGTGCCCAACGATGTTTTCGAACTGGGTAGCGAGAACATGCAGTCGTTCACCGTCGTGCTGCGCAACCGCATAGCCAAGCCCGATAATTGGGACAGCGCCAACTATCCGCAGGTAGCTCTGAGCAAATATTTCGGTAGCTATAGCAAGGTGAAGTACCAGTTCATGATTGAGCACCTCGGGCTCATCGACTTCATCATCTCCTACTCGGCCTCCACTGCTATCGACGAGACCACCAATACCGTATCGCCTGCCTATGCCGTATACCTGCAGCAGCTGATGCAGGAGAAACTGGCCGAGTATAATGCCCAGTACGAAACTCCGCTCACCGACGAGAATGGCGATGTTGTAATCTTTTAATGTACCGACAATATGAAAAAGCTACTAATATTTGCCGTCAGCCTCGTAGCGTTCTCTGCCTGCTACGACGACAAGGGTAACTACGACTATCACGAATTGGAAGAGGTGCTCATCGACACCGCTGGTACCACCATGCAGGCCGAGTATGCCATCATGCGTTACGACAGCCTTCACTTGGCTCCCAACATTTACTTTGAGGGCGAATTGGTGACCGACGAGTCGGCGGTGCCGCTCGATTATATGTGGACCATCTACAGCGCCACCACTGGCGTGGGTGCCGATCGCGTGGTCGATACTATCGGCTATCATCATACGCTCGATACCGTCATTACCCGCAAAGGTGGTGCCTACTATGTGCAGCTGGCCGTGACCAACCGCAACGACGGCATACGTCAGTTCTTCCGCACTAGTGTCGTCGTGTCAGAAATCTTTGATGGTGGCTGGATGGTGTTCTACGAGCGTGCCGACATACCCGGCTACAGCGACCTCGCTCTCATCTATAATCCTTGGGTGAAGGCCAACAGCACAACCAACCGCATCTACGAGAACCTCTATAGCACCAACAACGGTGGCGAACCTCTGCCTGGCTCACCGGTGCGCTGCCTCGACATTGCCGTGTCGCTCACCTCGGGCAACAACTACATAGGTCTCTGCACCGACCAAACCCTTGTGGGTGTATCGGAGAACGGCTTCGAACGTGCGCTTGCCTTTGGTGATTTCTTCTACCAACAGCCTGCTACCGAGGTTCCCGTATGGTATGGGCAGCATGGTGGCGGTGCCATTTCGGGCTACAGCTCCGAGGTGCTCATTAATGACGGCTCCATCTACACCAACACCTACTCCTTCTCAGCTACCGAAGGGCGCACTACCAAGTTCGGTATGCCCAAGCGCTCCGAGGAGGAGACAATAGGTGAGCTGGCGGCTTGGAATGCCGAGGTGCCCAATGCCATGAACTATGGTGTTATCGTCTACGACCAGACCAACCAATGCTTCCGCTATGCGGCCTACAACTCTTCACGTCTCGAGCGCTTTGCCACGCAGGATGCCACCAAGTTTGGTGGAGATATGCTCAACAATACCGGCATGACGATGCTCATGTCTGACTGGGGCAAGGGTACCTCCGCTAGCGCGGCACTGCTCCCCCACGACTACAGCATCATGGCCGAAGGTTCCAACCGTTACCTCCTGGTGACCAACTTCGCTACCACGGCACCTACTGACAACAATATCTGCGTGGGCAAGTACAAGCTCACCGGTAAGTGTGGCGGGATTGCTAATGCTACCACGATGGCCGCAAGCCACGTGGGAAGCTTCATCTACTACGGCTCGGGCAACAAAGTGTACCGCTATGCTTATGATGGTCGCGGTATGGCTAAGGCGATATGGACCGCTTCCACCGAGGGTGAGGAGGTTACCTGTGTGCGTATGATGAAGTACTACCACGCCACGGTATATGGCTATGGCATGGTGCCCAGTGCCGACAACTTGGTACACATCGCCACTTGGAACGAGCAGACCCAGCAGGGACACCTCTACCAATATAAGATCGACCCTGCCAGTGGCGACATCAAGGGAAAGGCATGCTACGACTATGCCATTCCCGGCAAGGTGAAAGATATGGCATGGAAGTTTAGCTTGCAGTAGGGAGAATTCACAATTGACAATTCACAAACCTTTTAAGCCAATTCCAGAAGAAAGATCTGTGATAATCCCGTGACATCCGTGTCATCTGTGGTCCATAAAAATCTCTAAACACTAAACTCTAAACAAACAATAAGTATTATGAAAAGATTATCTATGATTCTCTCATTGGTGCTGGTAGCATCGGTGACATTTGCTCAGGGCGTGGCCTTTGAGCCCGACGGAACACTATTGCCTCAGGCTGCCGCCAAGGCAAAGAAGGAGAACAAGCTGGTGTTTGTAGACTGCTACACTCAGTGGTGCGGACCCTGCAAGAAGATGGCACGCGACATCTTCCCGCAAGCAAAAGTGGGCAAGTTCATGAACGAGCGCTTCGTCAATGTCAAGATTGATATGGAAGCCTCTTACGCCGAGGGCCTCACAAAGGAGTGGCAGGTGTCGGGCTACCCCACCTTCATCATCTTCAATGCCGACGGCGAGGAGATAGGCCGCTTCATGGGCGGTAGCGATGCCGATGGCTTCATCGCCCGTGTGGCCGAGAAGAGCGCTGTGGACGCTGCAGCCAGCAGTCTCGAGGAGCGTTGGAAGCAGGGCGAGCGCGGCGATGCCTTCCTCAAGGAGTATCTCGCTTCACTCACCGCTACCTATAAGCGCGACGATGCCAACATGGTAGCCGAGACTTTGCTTAAGGGTAAGGAGGAGACTTTCGCTCAAGATTCCGAGTTGGCAGCCATCTTCATGAAGCATGTCAACAACCCCTTCGCATCATCGTTCATCTACACTGCTCAGCACCCCGAAGCCCTGAAGGCTACTGTGGGCGAACGTCCTGTGACGATGAAGATCAGTAGCGTACTTAATAACTACACCAAGCAGCTCTTCGTGAAGCAAGATGGTGGCGTGGTGCTCGATGAGGCTCAGTTTGCCGCTTTCCAGGCACTGCTGCGTCGCTTGGGCGTGTCCGATGCCGACCACTACCGCCTCACTGTGCTCATCAGCGCTGCCGAGAAGAAGGCCGACTATGCTGCTTACGTGCAGTACATCAAGGAGTATCTCGCTACACCGGGGCTTGATGCCAACGATATGACTCTTGCTAATTGGGCTAAGCCCTTCTCTGCTCCTGGAGTGGACGAGGCAGCCAAGAAGGAGATGATTGAGGTGTTGCGTGCTCGCGTGGCAGATATCGAGGCTGGCAAGCGTCAGGCTCAGACGATCATTGGCAATATGCGCCTCTCGCGTCCTACCGATGAGTTGCTGCGCATGATTATCCAGACGATGGAGACAGGTCAGGTGCCACAGATGTAGTGGATTGCCAAACCTGTGTCGACATACCTACAGATGCGCCGCGCTTCGTTGCCCGGCGCATCTTTGTTTTTTTGTGCTTGCAGGGGATGTGTGTGCTCAGATGATATAGGTGACCTCCTTGAACAGGTAGCTACGCAGGTGGGCGTCCTCGTCTTCCAACAGGAGGCGGCCGTCGGGGGCTACGTCGCACAGGGTGGCGCGGAAGGGGCCTCGCGCGTCGGCATACAGGGCAGGGGTGCCGAAGCGGTAGAGCAAGGTGGTGTAGCGGGCATGCAGAGTGTGGCACCAGCGCGTGGTGTCGGAGGCGGAGAGCATGTCGCTGTATAGGGCGGTGAAGGCTTGGCACACCTCGGTGAGCAGGCGCTCGCGGTCGATGTCGTGCCCGAGGATTTGGCACAGCGATATGGGGTTGGGGGCATCGCTAGTGAAGCGGCACTGGTTGACGTTGAGCCCCACGCCGATGATGCTTCGGGCAATGGTGCTGCCCTCGATGTCGTGCTCGATGAGGATGCCGCAGAGCTTGTAGTCGCGGTGGTAGATGTCGTTGGGCCACTTGATGCGTATGTCGTCGACGTAGCTGCCAAGGACTTCGCAGAGCGCTACGGAGATGAGTTCGCTGAGGATGAACTGCTGCGATGCTTGCGTGCCGTGGGGCGCGATGGCGAGGGAGAAGAGGAGGTTGGCTCCGCACTCGGCCTCCCAGACGTTGCCGCGCTGGCCTCGTCCTGCCGTCTGATAGTCGGTGCTGACGAGCAGTATGCCCTCATGCTGAGGCTGCTGCCTGGCATAGGTGTTGGTGGAGAGGGTCTGGGCAAGGTGTATGCGGTGTATGTCGTCGATGTTCATGGGCGTGTCGGTGGGTGCATAATTGCTTGGCGACGCAAAAATAATGCTTTTTTCGTTTTGTATTCCGCTTATACATCGTAAATTTGCAGCAAAATGGATTGTTTATGCTGAAAGAAGGACTTTACTATACCTGCACGAAGCGCGTGGAGGAGCATCACCTGGCGGTGAATGTGGGCAGTGGCGACCTGCGTGTACTGGCCACACCGGCCATGATGGCACTGATGGAGGAGGCGGCGATGCGTGCCGTGGCTCCGTATCTGCCCGAGGGGGCGACTACCGTGGGCGGACAGATAATGTCGTCGCACGTGAAGCCTACGGCTCATGGGTGTACGGTGTCGGCAACGGCTACCCTGGTGGCTGTGGAGGGGCGCAAACTCAAGTTTACGGTGTCGGCTTCCGACGATGAGGGAATCATCGGAGAGGGTGAGCATCTGCGCTTTGTGGTAGACAGAGAGAAGTTTATGGCCCGCTTGGGATAACCCCCTGTATTGTTAGGATGTATGGGAAAAATGTCCTACCTTTGCAGGTATACTCATAGAAAAGGATGAAGAAGACGCAGCAACAATTGGTGAAGAAACAGCGCGATGTGGCACGCCATGCACGCTTGGTATGCCTGGTGAGCGATGATGAGATGCGCATCATCGACAGCTATCTGCGCAAGTACAAGATAGAGAACAAGAGTCGATGGATGCGCGAGACGCTGCTGGCCTTCATCCATCAGAATCTGGATCAGGACTATCCGACCCTGTTTAACGAACACGACATGCGCCGCTGATGGAGACAACGACCGATGACATTCGCTACATGAAGATGGCTCTTGAGGAGGCTCGCTGCGCCTATGCCGAGGGCGAGGTGCCGGTGGGCGCGGTAGTGGTGTGCAAGGGTAGGGTGATAGCGCGCGGGCATAACCTGACGGAGACGCTCACCGATGTGACGGCACATGCCGAGATGCAGGCGGTGACAGCAGCGGCCAACTACCTCGGTGGGAAGTATCTCAGCGAGTGTACGCTCTATGTGACCGTGGAACCCTGTGTGATGTGTGCCGGTGCGCTTGGATGGGCACAGCTGGGGCGTCTCGTATATGGCGCTGCCGACGACAAGCGTGGATTCCGCAGATATGCGCCCGAGGCACTGCACCCGAAGACCGTGGTGGTAGAGGGCGTCATGGCCGATGAGTGTGCCGCGCTGATGAAGGATTTTTTCGGAGCGCGTCGATAGGGCTATAGATGTCGTCTATGGCGATTGTGGCAGTGAAAATTTGTTTTTTATAAATAAACTTTGCATTTTTGCAGCTGCAAATACCGTAACATGAAAAAACTGTTTCTCTCATTGACTCTGGCACTCACTGCGCTGAGTGGAGCATGGGCACAGGAGTCGCCCTTCCAGGCACTGCTGTCGTATGTGCAGAATGCGTATCAGTTCAGCCAGGTATGTCCTCAGGAGAAGGTGTATCTGCATTTCGACAATACGGCCTATTTCCAAGGCGATGTCATTTGGTTCTCGGCATACGTGGTGAATGCTGCCACGCAAACCCCTGCGCAGAGCAAGGTGGTGTATGTGGAACTGCTGTCGCCGAACGGGGTGGTGCTGAAGCAGCTGAAGCTGAAGGTGGAGAACGGACAGGCCCACGGCTCATTGCCGCTGGTGGATGCTCCTGTAGAGCAGGCACGCGCATTGCGTGGTGTGACGGCATTGCCCAGCGGATTCTACGAGGTGAGAGCCTATACGCGTACGATGCTCAATTTCGACCACGGAGGGGTCTTCTCCCGTGTGTTCCCCGTATATGAGGCTCCCAAGAAGGATGGCGACTACAGCAACCCCATCATGCGTCGCAACGAGGCACGCTACGATGTGCAGCGTCCCGAGAGCGAGAAGGTGAAGAGCCTGAATGTGACCTTCTATCCCGAGGGAGGGACTCTGGTGCAGGGTGTGACCAACCGTGTAGCCTTCAAGGTCATGGACAAGCATGGTATGGGAGTGGCTGTGAACGGCAAGGTGAAGGTCGATGATGATGCGCGGTCCATACTGGTCGAGACGAAGCACGATGGCATGGGCTGCTTTGAACTGACTCCGACACGGCGACGCAACAGTATTGAGGTTGAGTATGAGGGCAAGAAGCACACTTTCCGTATGCCCGAAGCCGTGGAGAAGGGTTATGCCCTGCGTGTCGACAACCTGCGCCAGCAGCATGTCAGGGGACAGCTCTCGGGCTATGCAGGATGCCCGGACGAGCTGTTGGGCATGATGCTCATCTGCCGCGGTGCTGTCAGCTATTTTGATACTCTCTCCATCAGGCAGGGGAAGGCCCTCTTCTCCATTCCTAAGGAGAAGCTCTCCACGGGCGTACATCAGCTACACCTGTTCAACGCCGTTGGCGAGGTGCTTGCCCAGCGCCACCTGTTTGTGAACAACGGCATCGAGGGAGGCACGGTGAGCATTGCCACATCGGCCACGCAGTTGACTCCGTTCCAGCCGGTGCAGATGACCCTGCAGACCTCGCTGCCCGATGGCACGCCACTGCCGGCAACCGTCTCGGTGGCTGTGCGCGACAACCATAACTTGGGCAACTCCTACACCGACAATGTAATGACCAACATGCTCCTCTCCTCGGAGCTGAAGGGATATATCCACCACCCGGAGTACTACTTCGAGAGCGACGATGCCCAGCATACGCAGGCACTGGACCTGCTGATGATGGTACAGGGATGGACCCGCTACGACTGGCGCAAGATGGCGCGTGTGGAGCCCTTCTACATAACCCACTTCGTGGAGGATGGCCTCGTGGTTGATGGAGTGCTGCTGCAGCGTATGAAGGACAAACCCATCGAGGGGGCCACGGTGAAGCTGCGTCTCTACTCGCCCGACCGCTCGCTGACACAGGAGACCACGGTGAGCACCGACAAGGATGGCGTGTTTGGCTTCTCGGTAGAGGAGTTCATGGGCACGTGGGACATGTATCTCTCAGCTTCCAAGGACGGCAAGGACCTTGACTGCCGCATGCGTCTCGACCGTGCTTCGCGCCCCGTTACCCGAGCCTTCACGGCTACCGATACCTATCTGCCCGACTTTGCCGTCGTGGCCGACTCGGCAGAGATAGCGGCGCTGGCCGACGAACCGGTTCTGCAGGCCGACCCCGATAGTGTGTTCCTGCTCGATAATGTGGATGTGTATGGCCGCAAGAAGTATGTCGACTATCTTACTTTCAAGGCCTACAATGCCGAGGAGGATACGGAGCTGCACCTCGATCAGGGGATGTATACCTACATGGTGCGCGACTACCTTAAGGAGAAGGGCTACGACATCGACTTCTCGCGCTATGATGGTGTGATTCCCGATGAGCTTACCACCCGCGAGGAGATTACAGGCTGGGAGCTGGAGCAGTGTCCCATCAACAACCGCCGTGTGTTGTGGTACCTGCACGACGAGAACAGCAAATGGATGAAGCAGAGCTACACCCCCGGTTTCGATATCGACATGGCCGATGTGAAGTCCATCATCATCTATGACAGTCCGTTCGACTATATGTCCATCCCCTTCGTGCGCGATGTGTTGACCGTTTCCCAGCTGAATGAATTGAACCAGACGCTCAAGCTGGAGGATGTGACCCTGAGCCGGGGACTCTACGTGGTTGATATCACCATGTTTCCCCACGGCCTGCGCCGCTCGAAGGTGAAGGGGCATCGCCAGACTACTTTCCGCGGCTATTCCGAGGTGCCCGAGTTCTATGCGCCCGAGTACCCCGACGGACCGATACAGGGCGATGTCGACTATCGCCGCACGCTCTACTGGAACCCTGCGCTGACAACCGATGCCGAGGGTAAGGCCACCGTGCAGTTCTACAATAACGGATATTCGGAGCAGTACGACATCAGTGCCCAAGGCATCACACCGGAGGGTGTGACGCTGCACTCGAAATAACGATAACGTTGACGTTAATGTTAACGATAACGATAAGAAAAACAATAATACATTAATAATCAAAAGAATCTAGACCAAATGAAGAAGATGAGACTCCCAATGGTGCTATTGATGGTGGCAACAGCCATTCAGCTCTTTGCCTACACAGCACCGGAAGCCGGAAAGGTGTACCGTATCTACAACTGCAAGTCGCAGAAGGTAATCAGCGAGGACGGCATAGCCCGTGAACTGCTGTCGGCCGATGCGGCAGGAAGCAATGACTACAAGCAACTGTGGATGCTGATTGAGAAGGGAAACGGGTTTATGTTCCAGAATGCCTATTCGGGACAGTATATCCAGCATAATCCCAATCAGTCGGTGTCGTATACCACGGGAACGACAGAGGCGACGATGTATATCCACAACGTCTCGGGTACCAAGTATACGATTAGCCAAAGCAACAATGCCTTCTTCCATAGCGACCCCAGCAACAACATTGTGCGCTGGTGGGACTCGGCCAACGAGTCGTCGCAGTGGCAGTTCGAGGAGGTAAAGGTGTCGGCAGATGCTGTGGCCCTGCAGCAGGCTGCTTTCCAGGAGTTCTACAAGGAGTATCAGGCTAAGCTGGAGCTGATGAACCATGTCGATGAGTACAATGCCTTGCTGCCTACTTTCTTTACTGACCTTACTTGTACCGAGTTGTTGCCATCGTATGCTGCGATGGACGATGAGGCCCTGCGTACAGCTATGGCGGCACTGCCCGCATCGCTGCAGGACATTGCCATCAAGGTGAAGAACCAGGCTTGGGGACATCGCGAGCAGGAGTTCCGCATACGCGACTACAAGGCTTACAGCGACCCCGACTATTGGGCCGAGGTGCTCTACACCAAGAAGTATAGCCGTATCAATAATCCCACAGGTGTGTATGGCAATGCCGGTGAGGTGATCTACATCTTCGTGGGCGACGACATCCCCCAAGGCACTACCCTGAAGGCCGAGGTTATCAGCGGCACAGGTATTCAGGGAACGGCCTACAGCTTGCATAAGGGTCTCAACATGGTGCCTACGGTGAAGGATTACTCGAACCTCTTCATCCGCTATGTGGGTAAGACTTCTCTGGAGAGCGATGTGCTCATTACCGACTATCCCAAGCTCAAGATCCATGTCGAGAAGGGTACGGTCAATGGCTTCTGGAACAAGGAGGAGCATGACGATGCCGACTGGGTGGATATGATGCAGAATCTTGCTACGGCCGATGTGTTTCAAGTGAAGGGCGAGCGCATCATGTTCCACATGAGCACCAAGTATATGAACCAGTGCTGCCCCACCAAGATTTCTGATGCCATCGGCTGGTGGGACGATATGACACGCTGGCAGCAGGACATGCTCGGTATCGAGGATGTGCGTCTGACGAAGTTCAACAACCTCGGCTGTGCCATCTCGCTCACCACGGGCTATCAGTCGGCAACTCACTACCGCACTCAGTATGCCGAGACCTATATCAACAACCTGCTCCCTTACGCGAGAATGATGAGCAATGCCGACAACTGCTGGGGACCTGCCCACGAGAACGGACATGTGCATCAGGCTGCCATCCAGTCGGTAGGTACATCGGAGGTGAGCAACAACTTCTTCTCCAACCTCACGCTCAACAAGTTGGGTAAGTACATCTCGCGCGGATCGGCCAACAGCGTCATCTATGCCGACTATGCCGACCACAAGCCCTATATCCTGCGCGACGGAGCTTCTACCATGCGCTCGTTCTGGCAACTCTACCTCTATTTCCATGAGGCAAAGGTGGATACCACCTTCTATCCTCGCGTATTGCAGGCCATGCGTGCTACGCCGATGAAGGCTCGCGACCCCAAGTATTATGCCAATTACGTGTATGGCAACGAGGACTTGCTTCTTTTTGCTAAGGCTTGCTGCGATGTGGCCCAGCTCGACCTCTCCGAGTTTTTCCGCTTCTGGGGCTATCTGGAGATTACCGACAAGCAACACATCGGCGACTATGGCGACTTCTACCTCACCACTCGCCAGAGCGATGTCGATGAGTTCCTGGCCCATGCTGCCCAATATCCCAAGGCTCCGGCCATAGCATTCATCGAGGACCGCGTGAAGCCTGTTCCCCGTACCGATGGTGGCGAGGGCAACAAGCTCAGCCATGGCAATGCCGTGCAGTTGGGCGAGGCAGGCGATGTGGGCCACTATACCGACTTCATGGATACCTCTGTCAAGGCCGAGGGCTATCTCTATAGCAAGGCAGGTGCCAAGGTGACTATCACCAAGGGTAGCGGTGCCGTAGGCTTCAAGGTATATGCCAAGGCCGATGATGTCCTGCTCTATGGCTCGAACAAACTCACCTTCACGCTCCCCGACGAGGTGGCTGGCGAGGACATCTATATCGTGGCAGCTCAGGCCGACGGTGCCGATGTGCCTGTACTCTCCGTGGCCGAAGGTGGCGATGAGGAGCAGCAGTATGCAGCATTGGCCACAGCCATCAAGCAGGCCGAGGCTACCATGGCCATGAGCGACGAGACCGGCATGAAGCCCGGCTACTACTACGGCTCGGCAGTGGAGGCACTGGGCAATCTGCTCGACCAGGCTCAGGCCGCCTACGAGAACAAGGACCAGAGCACCCACAGCTACGGCGAATGGGCCACACTGCTCGATGCCGAGATGCGTCGCATAGCAGCAGCGACGGACATCAGGCAGGTAATCTATGCCGCCAACTGGTATGCCCTGCACAATGCCAATTACCCAGCCTACTCGGTGGCAACATCGGGCACCAAGCTGCGCTGCACCATTGCCGACCCGGCGGCCAGCGAGGCCAAGCAATGGGCCTTCGAGCCAGCACAGGACGGTACCTACTATATCATCAACAAGAGCACGGGCAAGTACATCAGCTCCGTGGCAAAGAGCGTGCAGGTGAGCGCTGCAGCCACCACCACCGCCGATGCCGTGAAGTTCACCGTGACCGACAATGGCAACGGAACCTTCACCATCAACGATGCCACGAACAACTACGGCGCCCTGCACTGCGATGCCGGCAAGACCGTCGTGGGATGGCTCCCCGATGCCACGGCCTCGACATGGATGCTCACCTGCATCGTCGACGGGCAGACCGAAATCTTCGATGCCCAGCTCACCGCCCTGATGGCTCGTGCCGACGCTTTGTTGGCCGACCTCATCGCCGACTACAGCAACGATATGATTGCTAAAAATAGACCGATAACCTTGCAGGCCGATGTCACCCCACTTGTGGATGCTGGCACGCTGCTCGCCTGGGCCGTTGAGCTGCTATGGTATGTATATGGACACAACCACATGGATTGCCGCCTGGTGGACTGCTACGACAATATCCCCGCCCTCATCAAGACCATCACCACCCTCATCGACAACATCGCAGCCGGCTACAGCAAGCCCCTCTACCTGCCCCAGCCATCTACCGAGGGCAACTATGTGCTGTATCACATCACCGAGGCCGAGAGCGGACTCTACCTCACCTACGAGCAGAGCGCACTCCGCTACCTCAACTATCTGCGTGCCGTCGAGTATGACCCATACGCATATACCGAGGACGATGATGCTAGCTATCTGTGGTACTTCCTGCCCACCGGCACCGAGGGCGTATACCACATTGCCAACTTTGCCACCCGCAATGGCGCCTATGCCGTGAGCGGAAAGAGCTACTTGGCGGTAGACCTGGAGGGAAAGACCGAGGCCACTCCCTATGTGCTCACACCCGACAACGGGCAGGGCGGATTCTTCATCGCCAACGCCGAGGGCGAGAAGTGGACAACCAACACCTCGAACTACGTGCAGACCTCGGCCAAGAAGAGCGTGCTGTGGAAGATCTCCAAGGTAAGGACCGACACCTCCATCCTCCCCGTAGAGCCCGATGCCACCGACGAGGCATGGTACGACCTGCAGGGCCGACGCGTCGCCTCACCCCGTCCCGGCATCTATATCCGTGGCGGCAAGAAGGTGATCGTGACGGAGCGTTGATGAGGGACTGCTTGCAACGCGCCATTAAGGACGATTAGGGGCTATTAAGGGTAATTGGGGATGATTAGAGGAAATTAAGGGCAACTAGAGGCAGCTCAGGCCAGAAACACTACTGACCCTTACTAGCCCTTAATAGTCCCTAATCACCCCTAACAGTAACCCCCATGAACACTCCCAAAAACGCCTATCCCTTTTTTCAAAAAGGGATAGCCCTTTTTCCGCTCGCATAGCCCCATCCGGCCCTTCTCGCCCCTCCCCGAGTGGCTGCGCCGCGAGGCGGTGTGGTGGTGAGTTTTTGCCATTTTGCCAATTTGCCACTATATATATTTTTATTGATACACGACCCATAAAACGATACATATATAAATGGTAATCAGAGTGTTAATGGCGAATTGCTACAGCAGCTCACCGAGACGCACCGACACGCACCGACCGTCTCACGCTTCGTCGACGAGCACTTCATCGACCTCGTACCCGACACCGACGACGAAGACACCATCGTGCACCGCCCCCGACTGACCATGCACCTCTACCGCCGACTCGTTCGCTACGACGACACCGAGGCCACTCCCACTGCCTCCACGAAGCCCGAGGAGGTGCTGTTGCGACTGCCCTCGGAGTTCACCCGAGCCGATGCCGTGCGTGTCGGTGGAGAATTTGGCGTTGCCGTGAGTTTCATCGATTGTTGCCTTATTATCTAGCAGAAAACCAATGTGATAGAGTCGTAGGCTTGCTGAGGCCAATTTTGCCGTATCGACAAATAATATATATATAGTGGCAAATTGGCAAAATGGCAACAAGGAGGGAAGAGGGAAAAGGGAAGAGGGATGAGTTGCTATTCTTTCAATTCTCAATTTTCAATTCGATATGCGTTACCGATTAGCCCACTCAAGACAAATCAAGAGCTGTCTCTTA
>CANBEE010000004.1 GCA_947367415.1 uncultured Bacteroidales bacterium | reverse complement strand
CTTGTATACAGGCATGAATACGGGTTCGATACCTGAGGTGGTCTGTGTCATCAGGCTCACGGTGCCAGTGGGGGCGATGGTGAGGCAAGCGATGTTGCGGCGACCATGCTTCTTCATCTCCTCGTAAAGTGCGGGGTCGGCATCCTTGAGGCGGTTGATGAAGGGGTTGTTCTTCTCGCGCTCGCTATCGTATACTTTGAATGCGCCACGCTCCTTGGCCATGTTGACTGATGAGCGGTAGGCTTCGATAGCAATGGTGCGGTGTACCTTCTCGGAGAAGTCGGTTGCCTCGTCGGTGCCGTAGCGCAGGCCCATGGCGGCAAGCATATCGCCTTCGGCGGTGATACCTACACCAGTACGGCGGCCAAGGGTACTCTTGTCCATAATCTTCTGCCAAAGCTTGCGCTCGGCTCCCTTAACCTCCTCGCTCTCGGGGTCGCTCTCGATCTTCTCCATGATGGCCTCAATCTTCTCGATTTCAAGGTCGATGATATCGTCCATGATGCGCTGAGCTACAGCTACGTGCTGCTTGAAGAGGTCGAAATCGAAGTATGCCTCGGGGGTGAAGGGGTTTACTACGTATGAGTAGAGGTTGATGGCCAGCAGACGGCATGAGTCGTAGGGGCAGAGGGGTATCTCACCACAGGGGTTGGTGGAGACTGTCTTGAAGCCGAGGTCGGCATAGCAGTCGGGTACCGACTCACGGATGATGGTGTCCCAGAAGAGTACGCCAGGCTCGGCGCTCTTCCATGCATTATGTACAATCTTCTTCCACAGTTCTGATGCGTTCACCTCTTTTGTGTAAAGTGGTTCAGTGCTGTCGATAGGATATTTCTGTGTGTAGGGACGGCCTTCAATGGCTGCACGCATAAAGGCATCGTCCATCTTTACCGATACGTTGGCGCCGGTCACTTTGCCTTCGGTCATCTTGGCATCGATGAACGACTCTGAGTCGGGGTGCTTGATAGACACGCTGAGCATCAGTGCTCCGCGACGGCCATCCTGAGCAACCTCACGGGTGGAGTTGGAGTAGCGCTCCATGAAAGGAACCAAACCAGTAGAGGTAAGGGCCGAGTTCTTTACGGGTGAACCCTTCGGGCGGATGTGTGAGAGGTCGTGACCAACACCGCCACGGCGCTTCATGAGCTGTACCTGCTCTTCATCTACGCGGATGATGGCACCGTAAGAGTCGGCGTTGCCATCCATACCGATGACGAAGCAGCTTGAGAGAGAGGCAATCTGATAGTTGTTGCCGATACCGGTCATAGGACTGCCTTGGGGTACGATGTACTTGAAGTGGTCGAGCAGATCAAAAAGCTGCTGAGCCGACAAGGCATTGGGGTACTTTGCCTCTACGCGGGCAATCTCATTGGCAATGCGCCAATGCATGTCTCTCGGGGTCTCTTCATAGATGTTGCCCAAAGAGTCTTTCATGGCATACTTGTTCGCCCATACTCTTGCGGCGAGGGCATCGCCACCGAAGTATTCGAGCGTAGCATTCTGCGCTTCTTCGAACGTGTAAGTTTTCTTTTCCACTTTGTTTATGAGGTTACTGATGTTGTCAAAAAGGTAAAATTGTGTAGAAGTAATCCTTTCCTGAACAAAAAGCTCTGCAAAGATATACAACCTTTCTGTATTGACAAAATTTTCAACAATGAAAATCTATAAAAAATAAAAGTTTTCCAAAAGAAAAATGTAAGTATATGAAAATCAGCCGAAAGTAAATTTTAATTATCTAAAAAGTTTTCCAAAACGAAAATCGTGTGCTGATTTGGGTTGCTGTGAAATACAAACGGCCTCCCAGATGTCTAGGAGGCCGTTTGTCAGTTCCGTGATATGAAAAACCTTTCTGTTTGGTTTTATCTTGTGTGCATTTTAGCTTCAATCTTCTCGATTGATTGCTGCAATGTCTTGTCCAATTCAAGCTGCTCCTTGATGATGCGGCATGCGTGCAATACGGTCGAGTGGTCTTTGGAGCCTATAAGTTGCCCAATCTTGGTGAGTGAGATATTCTCTACGTGTTTTTGGGCAAGGAACATGGCTACTTGACGTGCCAATACAATACCTCGCTTGCGTGATGAGGAGAATATTTCTTCTTCCTTTACGTGATAGTATTCGCAGGTGCTGTGTAATACGTCGTCAACGGTAATCTCTTTTGCCGTTACACGGATTGCTTTGCTGATAACGCGCTCTGCCATCGGGAGGTCAATCTCGCGACCATAAACGGTAGAGTGGGCCATGAGTGATGTCAGTATTCCTTCCAGCTCGCGAACACTGTCGGTAACCTTCTCCGCGATATAGTTGAGCACTGAGGGTGAGAGGATGATGCCCTCTCTGCGTACCTTGTCGTTAAGGATATCGCGGCGAAGCTCCAGATTGGGGCGTTCTATCTCAGCGGTCATTCCCCACTTGAAGCGTGTGATGAGGCGCTCTTCGATACCCTGAAGCATCACGGGAGGACGGTCGCAAGTCATGATGAGCTGCTTCCCGTTCTGGTGTAGATGGTTGAAGATATGGAAGAAAGTGTTCTGTGTCTTCTCTACACCTACAAACTCCTGTATGTCGTCGATGATAAGTACATCGATGCTTTGGTAGAAGTTGATGAAGTCATTCACCGTATTCTTGCGTACAGAGTCTGTATATTGCACTTTGAATAGATGTGCAGATACGTAGAGTACGCGCTTTTCCGGGTACAGCTCCTTTACCTTCAAGCCAATGGCATTTGAGAGGTGAGTCTTGCCTACTCCCGAAGCTCCATAGAGGAAGAGGGGGTTGAATGTCTTGCCGGGCTTCAAGGCAATGCTTTCGGCTACTGCGCGTGAGAGCTTGTTGCTCATACCCTCAATGAAGTTCTCGAAGCTGTAGTTGCTTCTCAGCATGGGGTCGAGATCTTGAGGCGCTACTGCGATGCTTCCAGGTGCACTGTTCGTGCTCTTCTGTTGTTCGTTAGTTGGGCGGGTAGGGCGTTTCACTGATTCCTGGTCTACAGTGAGCAGATTCTCGCTGTCTGCCAAGATGCGGTAGTTGAGCTGTGTTTCGTTGCCGAAGATACGATAGATGGCGGAACTGAGAAGTTCTACATAATGCTCCTCAATGTACTCGTATACGAACTGGCTGGGTACGAAAATAGTCAACACGTTGCCCATGTAGGATGCGGGCTTGGTCTTTGCAAACCACGTATCGAACGCTCTGCTTGGCACATTATCGCGGATAATGGTCAAGCATTTCTCCCAAAGTTCGATGAGTTGTGTTTCCGTCATTTTACCTTATTGTTCTTTCTTGTTCTTACTTCTACATTGCAAAGGTAATACCCTTATTCGAAAATAAAAAACCATTTTTCCTTTCCGATTTTTTGCGTGTTTATAAGGTGCAATGTTTCAGCTGTTTGTATTTATCCCTCAATAAAGACCCAAATTTTATGTTGTATATATCAAATATTCTGATAATAAACGTGATAACACATTTTTATGGACTAAATACAATCTTTATTTTTTCACCTTTTATCGTGTTTTTAGGCTTCCAGATAGGCTTTTTATGCCCTATAACATTTGCTAAATCAAAAGCTTTCTATTTAGACTATGTCTAATTAAGGTGTTTTTGAGCCTATGTTTTCCTGAAATTTTTTAGTCCATTTGTGGCTTATTTCTTCGCTTCTGGCATCGTTCGTTTGGTAAGTACGTACATGTTGTTTCATGTGCTCTAAGGGCCTCTTTTCCCTTCGTACGTGAAACCGCGTTTTTGTGTCACAAAAGTACCTTCTTTAATCCATTAAGGTCTATTCTGTGTGTGTCGGTCCTTGTCTGTCGGTATTTTAGTACTTAGCTGTAAGTACTCGAATACTTAGCCGTCAAAACTGCAGTACTTGCACGTAAGTACTGAGAAAACGATGAGTTGTACTGAAATAATTGACAGGTTGATCTTTTGTTTTCTCAGTTCTTCTTTCCAAATATCGATATGTTGATGTAGCGCGAAGGATGTTTCTTTACATCTTCTATAAGTGCATTGGCATTGGTGCAGATACTATTCAGATTATTGTAGAAAGCGGTATCATTGATAAGGCGCCCTACGCTGCTGTCATCGCTCATCAATAAAGCGGATAAGGTCTGTAAGTTGATGATGGTGCTGTCTACGTGTGCCATCGTGCTGGCGTAGTCAACGGTATTGAGTTGTGAGGTTATGCTCTGTAGATTCTCGCCTGTCCCTTGCAGACTTTTCATCAAAGTAGGCAATTCGTTGTGGAACAATCTATTTAGTTCATCTGCAGTGTTGTTGAGTTTTTGGCTCAAGCTGGCGACGTTGGCCAATGAGCGTGAGATATCCGGATTGCTTGCAATTGCGTTGAGCGAAGTGATGAGGCTATCTACTTTTGGGAGCAGAGAGGTAAATTGAGGAATCATTTCCTCCTCCACTTGTCCCATAAGGCCGTGCGCAATGCCTGCTTCTATAGTATCTCCGTCTGCATAAAAAGTTTTCGCTTGGCTCAGTCGTAGGTCGATGCTTACGCCTCCCAATAGTTCACTCATGAGGTATGCCTTGCTGCCTACAGGTATTTGCAGGGCTTTATTGATGTTGAGCTCTACCACTATGAGGCTTGGGCTGGCATAGTCGTAGTGGATATCATTGACATAACCGACACGGAAACCATTGTTGTTGATGCTTGCCGAGGGTGAGAGTCCGCTGATGTTATTATAGACTACATAGTAGGTATGTTGATCTGAAAGGGTAGTGCGTCCCTTCAGAAAATTGATGCCAAAGTAGAGTGCTATGATGGCGATGATGAATGCTGCACCAATCTTAGCCTCTTTGCTATATTTGTATTGTTTCATAGGGATATAAGGATTTCGTTAAGGGTTTTGTTTTTTGTAGAGAGCGATGGCCTCTTTTGTGTCAATACGCTCATTGCGGATGAAGGCTACTATGAAGGCATCCTTAAACTTCTCGTTGACTTTCTTCTTCAGACGGACTATCTCATTATAGTCAGTAGTTGCTCCGTAAGTATATTTGTAAAGTCCTTTGTCGTAGTAGTGTTCTACAGGGTTTAGTCCCTTGAAAGCTTTATCGCCCTGCTTTAGTTTCGTTGATGAGGAGAGAAACTGTACCTTAAATACAGGATGTTTCTCGTCAGCAGTCTGTGTCGAGGGTTCTCTTATTTCTTCATTCTTCGCTTTTGTAGTAGTTTGCGCCGTTCTTTTGTCTGGTGTAGAGGCTGTGCTCTGTTTCTTAAGGTCGGTATAGTAGTTGTCAAATGCCTTTATGATGCATTGGCTCAGTCGCTTCTGTCCGTTGGATGATGCTAAGTAGCTGGCCTCTTCATTATTGCTGATGTATCCCAGCTCTACCAACACGCTTGGCATTGAGGTTGCGTGCAATACAAGGAATCCTGCCTGTCGTACTCCACGGTCGTGGCGATTGGCATCGGAGGTGAGATTCTCCTGTACATACTGTGCCATGTGGATGCTCTCCTTCACGAATTCGCTCTGCATGTACTCGAAGATGATGTAGCTCTCCGGTGAATTGGGGTTAAAGTTTGCATACTGCTTCTCATGATTGTCTTCCAGGAAGATAACACCGTTTTCTCGCTTGGCAATATCGAGATTTCGCTCTGTACGCTCTTCTTCTATACCCAAGATATAGGTCTCTGCCCCTTTGGCCGAACGGTTCTTTGCCGCATTGGTATGGATAGAGATAAAGAGGTCTGCCTCAGCGCGGTTTGCTATGCGGGCACGGTCATTGAGACCTACAAAGACATCCGTGTTGCGTGTATAGAGTACTTTTACTTCTGGATGATTCTTTGCTATTGCTTCACCTACCATCAGAGCCACTTTTAGTGTAATATCCTTCTCTCGTATCTTTTTGTTTGCGCTGAGGGCACCAGGGTCTTTTCCGCCATGGCCAGCGTCAATCACAACGGTGAAATCCTTTGCTGATGTGCTAACGACCATTGCCAATAGTATGATAAGAAGTGATATGCGGCGCATTTGTTCAGAGTAGAGTAGGTGGGTATAATAGTATGTTACTATAAGAAAGGTTGCTCCGAGCGTTTACTCGGAGCAACCTTTATGTTTGAGTTTAGTTTATTTCAAGGGGAGATACCAGAGAGTCTTGTCCAGCAATTTGTTATACAAATCGTTGTCCATTTCTCCTTCACCCTTTCTTGAAGCTACACGCTTAGCCAGGAATTCAGGCTCGCCACGACGCTCAGCAAAGCGGATAAGGTCACCGAAACGGTTACCTTCGAGTGATGCCTCGAGTGCCAACTCGTCAATGATGAGTTCATCGATGTAGTTGATAGTATCGTTGAAGGTTACTGCCTGCTCAGGATTGTTGTACAGACGCAGTGCGATAGCTTCGGGTTTCAGTGTATAGTTTACAGTGTCGAGACGAACATCACCGCAACCTCTTGCGTGTACACCAATAAATGCCGGACGCAAGTCGCTCTCCAAGAAGTGGCCATTGGGGAAGAATACCTTATATGCATCCTTCAAGAGGTTGAATGACATAACTGCCAATGAGTCGTTCTGTGTTTCGTTTGCCAAAGCGTTGAGTGCTTCTGCTGCACGGAGGTAAACGATAGAGCGGCGATAGATGTTGATTTGCTGTGTAGTACATTCGATATTGGCACCATCAGGTATAGAGTATTCTGTAAGCTTGTCATATACCTCAAACGAGTTATTGGCTTCAGTGGTAATCATGGGTTCCTTCCAATAGTACTTACCACGCTGGTCGCCTACCTGTGTGTTGACTGTATATTCAGTTGTCTCACTGCCATCGGCGGTCTTGCCCATGGTGAAGTAAGCTTGATTCTTATTCAGCTGCTGCCAATAGGTTGAGGGATTCAGCGGATGAGTGTTGTCGGTAGAAACGAAGAGGCTACCTACTTCAGATACTGTACCTTGAGCGCTTGATGACTCCATGGTAATGTAAGCAAGGTTCTCATAGCCAATAGCACTTGTTGTGCTGCTGTAGTACAGATAGGGATCCCAGTTCATTACTACAGTACCTGTGATGTTGCCAGAGCGCATGAACTGGATAGAAGAACCGTTGAGACCCATATAGCCTCTGAAGATTTCAGCATTGCCGGCAGGACCATACTGCAAGTTAAAGTGCGGATGAGTGGTCATATAGTCCAGATAAGTTGCACATGCGTTGGCATAGTCACCGCTCCACAAGTAGAGGTCAGCCACTATCAGCTGGAGTGGAGGATATACATTCTGGCTGATGTTACTTGAGTTGACAAAAACGGGGAGGTCATAATCTACGAATGGGATGAGTTGGGGAATCAGCTCTGCAGCCAATCCCTTCATGTCAAGCTCGGGATACTCTCTCTCAGACTCCTCCACAGTGGTGATGGGGTTGGTATAGTAGGGAACCTTACCATAGTTGATGCCCAATTGCAGATATGTCCATGCACGGATTCCGAGGATGGCAGCATATTCATCCACCATTACACGCTCATTGTTGCGTGACAGGGTGGTGTCAATCTTAGCCAAAGCGTAGTTACAGTTGTTGATGACTGCATAGTAGTCTCTTACGTTGAGGTATTCATTGTCCTCTTCGAAGTTGAACTCTGACAGGTTACGGAGCGATGTCTTGGTGTACTCATTGATTTCTACAAGGTCACCACGCACCTCACCGAGGATAACGTAGCGGTCGGCAATTTGACGCATTGATTGCAAAATGCCCAATGTGGTATAAGCAGAGTCGGCAGTGCTGTTCAAGTTGTGTTCGCTTTCAATGATAACACGGCTTGAATCAATGTCAAACATATCTTCGCATGAGGTTGTTACGCCAAGTGTGAAGATGGCGGCCAATGCTGCTCCTATGATTGATTTGCTTTTCATTGTCTTTATCATTTTTATGGTTGTTTCTTACATTACAAGTTAATCTTCACACCTACCTGGAAGCTGCGGCTCTGGCCAAGAAGACCATTGTCGATACCTTGGTACAGTACGTTGTTGCTGAATGAGAATTCAGGATCGCTGCCGAGGTACTTGGTCAATGTCAACAGGTTTGTACCGGCGCACCATACGGTGAGGCCTTGCAGCCAAGCTGCAGATACGGGCACATTGTATGAGAGGGTGATGTCCTTCAAGCGGAGGTACGAGCCATCCTCAATCCAACGGTCTGAGAAACGGTTGTTACCCTTCGGGTCGCCGTACATTGCGCGAGGCATATCTGTCACGTCACCTTCGGCTTGCCAACGGTTGGTAACTGCTGTTGTCTGGTTGTAGAAGCTGCTACCGCTCTCGAGCAATGAACGCTGGTAGTTGTAAACGTCGTTGCCCAATGAGTAGTTAAGGGTAGCGCTCAGTGTAAAGTTCTTATACATCAAGCTGCTGCTGATGTTGCCATAGAGGTCAGGATTGGGGTTACCAATGATTACGCGGTCCTGCAGGTTGATGATGTTGTCACCATTCTGGTCGATGAACTTAACGTCACCAGCGGCAAATGCGGTCTTCACACCAGTATTTACGTCCTGTGTTGAGAGAGGCTCACCATTTACTGTTGGAACATCGGCTGCTGTAGCATATACACCGTCGGTCTCGTAACCGAAGAAAACACCTGCTGATTGACCTACTGCACTGAGGATAGTAGCATTGTAGATATCGGTTGTGTAGCCATAGAGGTCACCGTCCTTGTTGCTCTTGAAGGTTGTTCCGTCAGGCAACTTGGTGATTTCGTTCTTGTAGGTACCTACACTTGCACCAACCTCCCACTTCAAGTTCTTTGTGTTGATAGCGCGTGCTGTAAGGTTGATGGTAGCACCGGTATTGTTCAATGCACCGCCGTTGCACCAGTAATATTCCAAACCAGTCAGGTAGTTCAGCTGCTTCAATGTGAGCAGGTTATCTGTGGTGTTGTGGAAGAAGTCTCCAGAGATGCGCAGACGGTTGTTGAGAGTCTGCAAGTCGAAGCCGAGGTTGATACGGCGTGTGGTCTCCCACTGGATAGACTGGTTCTCAATGTTGGCCAACTTAACACCCATCAAAGTACCTGAGTACTGTACGTTGCTGAAGTAAGCGAATGCAGCATTGTTGCTGATGTTGTCGTTACCTGACCAGTCGATACCACCTCTCAGTTTCAAGTACTGGATAGCATTGGTGTTGAAGAAGGGCTCAGATGATACCAACCAGCCTGCCTGCAATGAGGGGAAGATACCCCAGCATACACCACCAAGCTTGATACCGCCTTCAGTCTCTCTACCGAAACGTGAAGAGGTCTCAGCAGCTACGCTACCCTGCAGGTAGTACTTGTTGCGGAAGTTATAGTCGAGGTTTGCGTAGTAGCTCATGTTGCGCCATACGTTGTCCTCACCGTCTGTTCTAGCATAGTCATATTCAGACTTAACGTCGGGCAACTTGTCATTACCGGTGTTGTGGCAAGACTGGAAGTCAGAGTCGTAAGCGAAGTTAGAGAAGCGGAAGCCACCGAATGCATTGAAGTTGTGGTTACCTGCCTTTTTCTCCCATGTCACGCGAGTGTCGTTGTAGATAGCCTCTTCCTTAGAGAAGAATGAACGTACCTCATTCTGGGTGTAGCCCAAGCCTGTGATAAGGAAGTTAGGTGTACCTGTCATCGGACGGAAGTACTTCTCGTTTGCACGGTGCAAAGTATAGTTGAACAGGGTAGAGGCCTTAAGACCCTTTCCGAGGTCAATTTCAGGAGCGATGGTTACATCAAATACAGTGTATTCCTGGTTGTTCTTGTTGTTACCCTCACCATATTCCAAGATTGACAGCGGGTTAGCATAGCTGTTGTTGATAGTGCTGTTGTTGTTGAGCGAACCGCCAAACTGTGCGAAGTTGTCGGCGCTCTCCAAAGCGTTGGTCAACACGCCAGAGTTGTTGTAACGGTAGGGGTTCAAGAAGGGAGCCTTGATGAGTGATAGGAAGCCCGGTGATACCATGGGGCTTGATGCCAAATCTTCTTGGATACCGTCGTCACGGAGGTTACGAACGATACGGCTGTAAGAGATGTCGAAACGTGTCTTCAAGATTTTTGACAAGTTTATGTCAGTGTTGAAGCGGATGTTCAGACGGTTGAAGTCATTGTTCTTGATTGTGCTGGCACCATCTGCGAAGCCCAATGAGAAGTTATACATGGCAGCTTCGTCACCACCCTGTACGTTTACGCGGTAGTTCTGAGCCAAAGAGTTCTGGTAGATATAGTCGCTCCAGTTTGTCTCATTGTGATACATGTTGTAGTAGTAGTTGTCATGATCCCAAAGGAAGGGGAAGCGAGTTTTGTCTGTAGCGATGTCGCCCATCAACTCATTAGCGTAGATACGATACTGCTCTGCGTTCATCATCTGGGGCAGACGGGGAGCCATGGTGTAGCTGGCAAATGCCTGAGCATCGATGCGTGTTGCCATGCTGTGACCACGCTTGGTGTCGATAAGGATAACGCCATTGGCACCCTTTGCACCATAGATAGATGTACCGTTCTTGAGTATGGTAATCTTCTCGATATCGTTAACGTCGATGGCTGACAAGGTGTTGTTGAAGAAACCTTCGTGGATAGCATCGTAGCTGTCCTGCAGGTCCTGAATAACACCGTTCAGTACAATCAGGGGCTGTGCTGATGCATTGAGTGTGTTGATACCCTGCATCATCATCAAACCGCCGATACCTACGGTACCTGAACGTGTGATGGTGCGTACATCGGCACCGAGCTTGTTCTGAATCTCTGTCTCTACTGTGGTAGCCTTTGACATGTCGATAGTGGCCTCGTTCTTGGCTGTGATTTCAAAACCGTTCTCAACGAATGAGCTGAACTTCTCATCATAGAGAGCTACCTGAATGGCACCACTCTGACGAGCCTTGATGATTACACTCTCGTAACCGGGAGTAGATACATACAGCGATACCACATAAGCAGGAATCTTGATGCTGAATGATCCGTCGGGCTTGGTCATGGCTGTGTAGCGGTTGTTGTTCAAAGCCTCTACACGTACACCGGCAACAGGCTCTTTTGTTGTTGCGTCGATGACTGTACCTACAATCTCTTCTAATTTTTCAGAAACTACTTGTTTTTCGGCAGCTTCTGCATCGGTTGATTGAGCGTTTACCGAACCTGTTCCCAAAAACAGAGCCAAGCAGGTGAGGAATGCTACAAACCGAGGTTGTATATAATTATATGTTTTCATCGTCTTTACTTTTTAGTGTTATAGGAACATTATTCTGTAACTGGTTCAAGGAATACCTGGTCGATACGGAATACACGGTCGAATTCTGTCTCACGTGAACCTACCTTACCTTGGATTTCAAGTTGAGTGCATGTTTGTGTACCAGAACTTAGGTTGAACTCGTTTACGGGGAATTCGAAGTAGTCAACGCCCTCTTCTGCCTTGTCAGGTACCAGTGTTACAGTATCCACAGCGTAGGGATTGTTTGTAATATTCTTACCCAGTGACAATGCTTTAGACTTCTTGCCGCTTGCATCTCTGTAATACAGGTTGGCATTGAACTTGTTGGGGAGGAATACGGTGTCTCTCGGGTTAACGTAATTAGCAGGTACGAATACCACCTTGATACGGTACTTGGCTGACAATACATTGTCAATGGTGAATCTCAGCTTCGGGTTACCTGTTTCAGTTAAAGGTTTGTAAACACCGATAGAACCGTTTGAGGTCTGTCTGTACTTTGCAACACTGTCTCTGCTGAGTGTATAGAAGGTCTTGTTTGACTGCTGGTATTCTTCATCGTTAACGCCTTCAGGCTTACCGAGCAGACTTTCGCCCTCTACGCGGAGTGTGTCGTGCCAGAATGTACGGTAGTTGTAGCTGTCTACGATGTTCAATGTACCGTTACTGAGCTTAATGCTTTCAACGAGGTTGCTATGAAGCTTCTCCAGGTCATCTCCTTTGAATACCTCTCTTTGCATTCTTCCATAGCCTGTCATGTTGGTGTAGCAGTAGGCTACCATTGAATCCTGAGGACTCTTTTGCAATCTGTCGCTGAACACAAGGAAGCGGCAGAGGAAGTCCTTGGTCATTACATCCTGCATAGAGTCTCTGTCGGCAGTCTGGTTGTCGTACACGAAATAGTTCTTTGCCTTGTCGTATATCTCTCTCCATGCCTTGTTGGTCGGAGCGAACATGGTGTAAGAACTGTCCTCACGGTTGAGCTGTCCGATGCGCTCAAACCAAGGGTTATGCTCGATGACAACAGAGTCGAGATAGGTCACCTGACCACCTACTGTGGGGCCTTCCACACTATTGAACTCATCAAAGATGATTTCGTCGTATGACTTCAAGAAACCGTTGAGCAGTGAGATTGAGTCAACCTTTGCCAAATATTCCCAAACATTGGCAGTAAAGATAGCGTAACCATCAATCTTGTGCAACAGACCGTTCTTGGCTGCGATGTTGTAGTCTGGTGTTACAGCTACCCCTTTGAATGTATAGTTATCGGTGCTTCCTTCAAAGCGGTTATACTTTCCGTTAATCATCTTCACCAAGTTGTTGCTCATGCTGCCGCTGGCTGTATGATTATAGTCGGCGATGTGGTTCTCTACAAACTCCAGTTTGTATACGTTGATCATGCTGTCGCTTACGTTCAACGGATGGGTTGTGTAGTACTCTGAACCATCAACGGGTGCCCAGATGGTGTAGAAACGGTTCTGCTTGAGCTGCTCATCGTATCCTGTAGCCTTAACGAACTCTTCAAACTGAGTCAGTTGAGGGTCGGCTTCGATAAGATCCCAAAGTGTTTCAGTGGCATTCAATTCTGTCTTGGGCTGGTAGTGGTTGTCCCAAGTGTCTGTACATGCTGTCATGGCCAATGCAGCGATGCCGCATGTCAGAGTCTTTAATACAATATTTCTTCTTTTCATAATGAAAGTGTGTGCTTTATATTCTTATTCATTATTGACGTTTCTCGCTCAAAGTCAAATTCTCATTGCGGATGAATGATATGGGCACGATTTCAATGTAGTCGTGCATGAACTGTGCGTTACCGTCGTCATTTTCATTTACGTTCTTGAAGCGGAGCCAGTGTTCACCAGCTGTGAGGTACTTGGTGGTAATTACCTTGCGGAGGTCACCGTCGTAGTCTCTTGCCAATCCCGATTCAGAGGTGTTACGGAAGGTAATCGGGCCTTTCAAGTAGCCACGGTTCTTCATTTCCTTGTCGTTCTGAACACCCTCATCTTCTGTTCTTGAATCAGCAACCCAGTTGATGGTGGGGTTTGAACCCATGATTCTGAGGTCTACGGGAATACCGGCAACTTCGTTGTCGACGTAGAACTGTATGATGTGTCTCCGTGAGTTGGCTGAGTAGCCCATACGGATTTCGTAGGTACCTGCGGGTACAGGAGGCAACTTGTATGCGAAGTCAAATGCGCCCAAAGTCATCATCTCATCGCCCTGATAGTTGGCCCAGCTGGTGTGCGGTGACAAGTAGTAAACTCTACTTTCTTTGGTCAATACCTTCATGTTCTTGCAGTAGGTGTGGGGAATGTAAACCTCACCGTCGCTACTGTGTGTGAAGTAGTTCCAGCGGATGTCGTTGTTGGTCATCTCTGAACAAAGGGCAGAAAAGTCTACACGAATGATGGTGTTGAGTACACGGCCAGCCATTACATCCTCGTTGTACAACAAAATCTTGTCGATAGTATGGATGGTACCATTCAGTGCTTGAGGTGCGAAGTCTGCATAAAGTGAATCGTTCAGCATTTTGAAGTCTTCGGGATTATGTACGATAGTATTCATGTAGTGATTAACCGAAGCATCTGTATCCTTGGAGTAGTTGATAAGGATGGTAGTCTGATACTTAGGATTGCTTCTCGGCATGGTCAACTTCATCAAACGGCCATTCAGTGTTTCGTAGTACTCGTTACGGTCAGAGAAGTTTACCAAGTCCTTTTCTGAATTGAAGTTTGCGTGCGGGTTAATCTTGTAGCATACCAAACGTGAGTAGGCGAGCTTTCTATCCAAGAGGTGATAACCTACAAACTGGTTCACGGGGTTTTCTGCGCTTGTGAGCGGAGCATTGACATCAGCTTCGGGATACCATTCAGCACACTTTGCCTTGAGGTCTTCAAAGTTGTAGATGCCTGCATCGTAGAATACCTGATCGGGCTCCAAGAATGCGGTGTATCCGAAGTAGCGGTTAGCAGGATAGGGGCACAAGGGGCTATCTTTATAGATACCAGGAGCCTTAAGGTCACCCTCTGTATAGCTCTCGTCCTTATAAAGCTGCAACTTGTCGTCATAACCTGTCTGCGCGATAGCTTCACTGATGATGTGGAAGTAGTCGTGCTCTTTGATCTGTGCAGGGATAGTGTTGGTTGAGGGGTTCAATACCGTAGCGATGGTATGTACCACACCATTCTCTACCTCTTCGTCCTTGGCAATAATCTTACCGGTACCGTTGATAAGCAACACGTTGAGGTTGTTCTCATCCACGTCGTAGCTGAGGCTGAGGTAACGGTCGTTCATGTTCATGGTGGGGATGATGTCGCCCTCCATGTCTGTTGTCAGATACACCAAGGGGAGAAGGTGAGTCTGTGAGATTACCTTACACATAGAGTCTGAGAGCTCGCTCAGCTCGGGTGAGGTAACGCCTGTCCAAACAATGTCGTCGGGATTGTCGTCTACCAATGAAGCCTGATAGATTGAATCCTGCTCGAAGAGGTAGCGTGCTATAGCATCGTTGGTCGGTGCAAAGCAGGTATATGTTCCGTATGCCTTCATCAGGCTGAAACGTCCTCCTCGGGTCAAAATCTCGATGAAGCTGCTATATACATCTTCATTCTCTTCCAAGAATGAGGCGATGGTATGTCCTGTAAAGGTATAGCGGGCACCTTCGTCGATTTGTTCTCTACAGCTTCCCAGTGCCAGTACGGCAACGGCAGCTATAGCGATATTTTTAATGAATCTTAGTTTCATACGTATAGATTTTTAGGGGTTAGTTCTTTTCGTATACATCCTCTGTCTCGTAAGCCGGATTCTGCTTCAAGAGCGGATTGGTCTTAATCTCACGTTCAGAGATGGGGAAGAAGAGGCAATCCATGGCAGACATCTTACTGCGGATGGCCTTCTGGTTGGTTTCATACTTGTGGTTGATGAGGATGTCGAGCATCGGGCCGGTCTCGCCGTCGCGAAGTGCTTTACGTACAAGGTCGAACCAACGCTTGCCCTCGAATGCCAACTCGCGCTGACGCTCTTCCAATACCAACTCCTGCAAGCTCTCTGCGCTACCTGCTGAGTAAGTGATTGAGTCTGCTGAGGTTACCTTATAGGGGTTTGAGCGGTAGTAAACAGCCTTCACCAAGTCGAAAGACTCACTAAGGTCCTTGCTGCCACGTGCCAGAGTATCATTACGCAATGCCAAAGCCTCAGCCTTCATCAGCATAACGTCTGTTACGCGATACATAATCCAGTTAACTTGGCTTCTAAAATAGTCACGGCCTTTGTTGTGGTCATTTTCTACACCATTAGTGACATACGAGAGACTGCTTCCTCCGTACGACGGCTTATCTACAGTACCACTTGCTGATGAGTAGCCATACTTGATGATGGGGTATATATCTTGTTCACCTTCGCTTTGATGGATGTAGCTTACACGGCGGAAGTCGGTATCGGCATACAGATTGTCTGATGTACCCTTCTCTGCCATGTAGCGGGGAGCTGCGAGCGGACCTGCGGTGAAGCCTCTTCCGTAGAAGTAGGGAACCTCATAGTTGGCTGCCGCATAATCAATAGCTGCGTGCTGCAGTTCGAAGATACTTTCGCGAAGGTTGTTACCCATATAGAATACCTCGTAGTAGGGATAGTCGAGATAGCGAGCGTTGGCGTTGCTCAGCGGCTGCAGCAGGATGGGATACTTCTCATCGGCTCTACCAGCGGTATAGGTCACCTTGTTCTCTTTCTCGTAGTTCTTAAGGTATTTCATGTGATTGTTCAGCACTGAGTCGCAGAATGCGATACACTCGGTGTAGTACTGCTTCACGCCCTGATCATTACCGTTGGCTGCATATTGACCGAAGGCGGCTCTCCAGAGCAGTACGTCGGCTGTTATGGCGCGTACGGCATTCTTGGTGATGCGACCCTTGTTGTCGGTCATGTTGGGATAGTTACCTGATTCCATTACCAAGCTTTCAGCTTCGTAGAGGTCCTGGAGAATAAAGTCAAGTGCCTCGATAGGTGTAGCCTGCTCCTGATAGAGGTCTTGGTCGTCATCCACCATAGCCTCCTTCAGCAAAGGGATGTCGCGGAAAGTACGTACCAGATAGAAGTGGCAGAGGGCGCGGATAGCGAGCATCTCACCGCGGGTAACGTTCATGTCTCCTTGGGTAAAGTCAGGATCCTCTTCCATTACCTGGGGAGCAAACTTCATCACAATGTTACAATTATTGATGATGGCATAGAAGTGTGACCAGTCATTGTAACCGTTCTGAGGAAGCAGGTTGGCTTCCATGATATTTTTTACATTGCCGTGCTTGTTCGCATCATAGGTACCTTCCACTACATTGTCACCGCGGAGTTCACCCCATACGATGAGACGGTCACAGAACTCAGACTGAATCATCAGACGATAGCTGTTGGCAACCATATTCTCCACATCAGTCTTTGTCTTCCAATAGTTTTCCAATACAACCTTATCGGTGGGGTAGATGGTCAGGAAGTCTTCGCATGAGCAGGTCATTGCCAGCACTGCTCCTAATGCTATTGTCTTAATCGCGTGACTAAAACGTCCTATATTTAATTTGAAACTTTTCATATCTGTATTTTGCTTTTCATTATTAGAATCCTACGGTCAAATTCAGGGTAAATGAGCGTGAACGCGGTGTCTTTGAGGTATCAAATGCCTGGCCCCATCCGTTGGCACCGATTTCGGGATCAAGACCGGTGTACTTAGAGAGGATGAAGAGGTTGTTGGCAGATGCAGAGATGTAGAGCTGCTGCAAACCGTACTTCTTCAACTCCTTCGGGTCTACAGAGTATGATGCCTGAAGGTATGACATACGGAGGTATGATGCATCTTCCAAGTAGCGGTCGCTACCCAACCAGTTGTAACCGGTGTTGTACATGGCGCGAGGCATCATGGTTACGTCACCCTCTTTTCTCCAACGCCAGTTAATTGCGATACTCTGGTTGTTGTTGGTGTACATGTTCTCTACGTTCATGCGTGCATCATTGATTACGTCAACACCGTAGCGGTAGGTGAACTGTGTCTTCAGTGAGAGACGCTTGTACTGGAAGGTCACACCGAAACCACCCTGCAATTTGGGGTTAGAGTTGCCCAAGTATACGATGTCGAGCTGGTTGATGTTACCGTCGTGGTTGATATCCTCGTACATGGCATCGCCACCACGGAAGGAGTAGGGTGCTTCACCGTCCTTATAGTTATAGGCCATGCGCAGGGGCTTGCCGTCAGAACCGTAGATGGTGTTGCCGTTGTTGTCTCCTGCTACGGGGTAGATGTCGTGAAGCTTGTAGCCCTTTTCTGCTGCTTCAGCCTCTGCCTGTGCCCAGCGCTCTTTGGTCCATGAGGTGTTGTAGCCATATTGGTATACACCCTTGAAGCGGAAGCCGTAGAGTGAACCGAGCGGGTTGCCCAGCTGGATACGGTTGAGGTATGAGCCATTCTTATAGTTGAAGTCGGCATTGGTATTGTTGAGTACGCTCTCCTCCATCTCAAGGATGGTGTTGAAGTTCTGTGCTACGTTGGCATAGGCTGTAATGCTGAAGTCTCCTACCTGGATGAACTTGTTACCGCTAACGTTCAACTCCCAACCCCAGTTGCGCACAGCACCTGTGTTCTTGTAGGCCAGTGAGCTGTAACCGTTTGATGAGGGGATTGCATAGCCACCCATGAGCTGGTCGGTGGTGTTGTTGTCGTAGTAGTTGAAGCTACCGGTGAGCTTATCGTTGAAGAAACCGAAGTCGGTACCGATGTTGTACTCGTTTTTCTTGGCCCACTTGAGGTCGGTCAAGCGGAGACCACCCTGTGCGATAGCGGTGGTACCCATGTAGTTACCGCTGGTTGAGTAGGTGGTGTAGTGAAGGTATTCAGAGCCGGGCTGTGAACCTGTCATACCCCAACCTGGGCGGAATGACAACATGCTCAGCTGAATCTTATCCTTTGACCACTCCATCCAAGGTTCATCGATGATGTTCCAACGGAATGACAAAGCGGGGAAGTTACCCCAACGGTTGTTGGCACCGAACTTGGTACTACCGTCGCGACGTATGGTTGCGGTGGCTGAGTAGCGTCCTTCACGGAATGAGTAGAATGCCTGGCCAAGGAGAGCCATTGAACGCCACTGCCATGTGGCGGTAGCACTTTTATGCAGGTAGGTACCTGTAGTGGTACTGGTGATACCGGAAGGAATACCATAAGACGCTGATTCCTGGCTGTTACCGTTACCGGTGCTCATCTCAAACTGACCCATAAGCTGAACTACGTGGTCGGGGTTACTGAACTTCGGTGAGAAGGTCAAGCGGTGACGGGTATTGAACGAGAGGGTCTTCTGATCCTTTGTAGAACTTGCATTGTATGAACCGTCAAGCATACCCTTGGTGGTCAAGCTGCTGGGGCGGTAGGTACCGTTTGACAAGGTGCTGGCATCCATATATACCATACCGTAGTAGCGGAGCTGAGTCTCATCGTGGCTCAAGCCAAGGAGCTGATAGTCGAGTGAAATCTGAGGAGCGATACGGTAGCTCTTCTCGTTCTTCCATCCGAGGTTACCTACAGCAACAGGGTTGATGATATTCTTCTGGTTATTGTCGAAGATACCCGATGCATTCTGCAGCATGAGGTAGTAGTCTTGTGTGTTCTGACCGCCAGTGCCATCCTCTTTGTAGGGTGTCTGAGCATAAATACTCATGTTAGGCATCAGCAACTGTGCGTTGTGCAATAGACCTTCCAAGTTCTGATCGTTGTTGGTATAGGTCAAAGAGAAGTCTGAAGAAACCTTGATACGGTCTGATACGTAGTAGTCAAGAGCCATACGAGTGGTGAAACGGTCGAGGTTCTGCTTGATAATCTGACCAGTCTGTGTATAGTAACCTCCTGATACACGGAAGGTAGCTTTCTCACCACCGCCGGTGAGTGAGATGTTGTGGTCGTGTGTGTGACCGTGCTTTGATACAGCAGCCACCCAATCGGTGTTGTTGTTGAAGTTCTCGTATTCAGCAAATGAGGGGTTGTAGTTGAGCTCCTGTGCATTTGAAGCGGTGCTGCTCTGTGTGGGGTTGAAGTGTGCCTCCTTGAGGAACATGGTGTAGTCGTCACCATTCAGCAGGTTGAGTCCCTTGGGAATCCAAGCATTAGAATAGCGGTATGTGTAGTTTACACGTGTCTTACCGCGTGAACCACGCTTGGTCTTAATCATGATGACACCGTTAGAACCGCGTGAACCCCAGATTGCAGATGCAGAGGCATCCTTCAATACTTCGATACTCTCGATATCTTCAGGGTTTACAGTCAACAGCTGGGCGAACTTTTCTTCGTTGGCGGTGGTGAAGTCGAAGTCCTCACCGTCGGGCATTTCGAAGATGTTGTCATTTACAACAATCAAAGGCTCCTGGTTACCGTTGATGGTAGAGGTACCACGCAGACGCATCTGAGTACCTGAACCAAGGTCACCAGAGTTGAACACGATGTCAAGACCGGCAATCTGTCCCTGCAGGGCCTCGTCGACAGAGGCAAAGGAGAGACCCTCCATCTCGCTCATCTTGAAGGTCTGCTTGGCTACTGCCACCTCGCGCTCCAAGATATCGAGACCACCTGAACGGGTACGGGGCTTAGCCTCTACGATAACCTCCTGAATCTGGTTGTCGTCCTTCATGGTGATGTTGAATACGGTGCGTGTACCAATCTCCAGAATCACATCCTGGAAACCTACGTAAGAAATTTTCAATTTGTTCTTGTTGTTCTTCACAATCATGGTGAAGTTACCGTCAAAGTCGGTTGTGGCATGCTCTACGATACGGTTGTCCTTATCGATTTCCACCACGTTAACCATCATCAACGGACCCATAGCGTCGCTAATCTGTCCGGAGATACGTTGCTGTGCGCTCAGTGTTGCTGCTGAGGCTATAAAGCAAAGAACGGATAATAGAATATATTTATATACTTTCATGATACCTTATTTTTATTTTTTGAATTCTCCTTTTACTTTATCGAAGATGCGGTCGTTCACCAAGAAACCGTTAATCTGATGTACTACGGCGTATGATGAGGTTCCGATATTACCACCGGTCTCAAATTCGATGTCGCGTGTCATGATGTTGTAGAGTGTACCTTCTGTACCTTCTTCGTTGATTACGTGGCAGGTGTTGTAGAAGCTGGTTGCATCGTCGGCTTCGCCAAAGTCACCGCTAACAGCGATTGTTTCACCCTCTGTTCTTACGATTACAGTGCTGAATCGTTTAGTGAGTTGGTCGAGGGTAGCTGTCTCATACTTTACTTGGTATCTCACCTGTTCACCCTCTGTGATAGAGTGGGGGAGGTTGTCAACGTATACTGAGTTATCCTGGATATGATACTTCACGAAGTTAACTACTAGCTCTACGTCCTTCTTGAGGGCTGCGATAGTAGCGTTGATCTCAGCGGTCAAGGCATCAAGCTCTGCTTGGAGTGCATCGATCTGATCCTGAGGAGCAGCATTTGTCTTGAGGTCGTCAAGCTCAGCTTGCTTGTCGGCCTGTGTCAACTTCTTCTCCTCGACACCCTCTGCGATGGTTTCCATATCAAGCCAGTTGGGAAGACCGGCAGCATAAGCCTCTTCGATTTTGTCGTTTGTAGGAACGTATACGGTGTAGTGGTAGGTGTTGAATGTACGTACATTATAGTCCAAACCGCCCATATCCTCAAAGATTCTGTAACGCTTGATAGAGTCTTCGATAACAGCACCTGTCCTGTCAACAGGAGCGATGGTGTTGATTACCTGGTCGCTACCAGCGCAAAGCTCGAAGAACTTCTCAAACTCATCTGTATTATTCAATACCTTATATACTGACTGCGTAGGAGGCTGAATCATGGCAGCGTCGAGACGGTAGGTGTAACCGTTCTTCTGCGGGTAGATGTGGCCCATAGGAACTACTGAACCCTTCTGTACTTCAGCACCACCCATGATATTGGTGACGTTGCCTTCGTTGTCGGTCTCTACCTTGATGGTACCGTAACCCTTGGTCATGTGATACTTGTTGCCATTCTTGAAGTCACCTACTACGATGTAGTATTCATACATCTGCTTCAGCAGGTTCTCAATGCGGGCAGGAGTTGTCAGGTTAGTACCCTTCTCAAGCAGGGTGTAAGAGTTGGTTGCGGGGTCATAGCTGTCGGGGTCGTAGGTCCATGTCTCAGCATATACTCTACCAGCCTCGCTCTGTGCTTTCGCATTGTACTTGAATACGTAAGCTGTAGGCTCAGGATCGTTGACGGTGAAGGGGTCATAGTATACCAAAGCACCGTTTGAGGGAACTACCAAGCTGAAGTGGCTACCCATAGAGAGGAGGTACTTGTCGTACTCGTATCTTGTCATAGCCCAGTTGGCGATGCTCAGTGTGTCGCTGAAGAGTACAGGAGCAGTTACGGCTACGTAACGTGCGGGGCTGTATACCTTATTGGTGATGTAGATAAGACCGTTGTTGGCAATGATTACCTCTTCGATATCGTCCTTGGTTACGCCCATGGGGTCACGGGCATCGTCCATGATACTCTCGAAGCGTGAAGGAACGGCTGCGTTGAATGAGTTCTTCATCATGTTACGCATCAAGTACTGGATGTGCTCCACGGGGATACTGTCTCTGTACTTGAAACGCTCGATGAGTGCCTGACCTTCACCCTCTACAGAGAAGTATTTCTCCATAGCCTCGTCGGTGGGGACGAACATTACAGCCATGTCGTTTTCCTTGGTGGTTGAACCTGAACCGGCTCTATACTCGTTCCAACCCGGGTCGAAGAAGAGGGCAGCACCATCCTTGGCGTTGTGCTCATTCTCGTTGATGTCGATGTATGAGAGGAAGCCCTTGTCAGCATCTGTTGCTGTACCTCTGTTAGAACCCTTGGTGTAGTATCTCTTCTCGTATACCTGCTCAGCATTGGCATCATCACCATAGTGATAGATACGGTTATACTCGGTCGTAAGTGCTGCATTGGGTACGGGCACTGCGAAGCGGTCGAGCATGCTGCTGAAGATGTTGGTCTTTCCGTTGGTACGAATCTCCTCGGCCATGTTTGAAGGCGGAATCAGAAGGCCGTCGAGCTGGTGTACATAACCGTTCTTGCAAGTTACGTTCTGGTCGATAACCTTCTTGTCGAAGATGAAGGCATCAGAAGTCTTGGCATCGTACTTGTTGTTCAACAGGATGTTGAGGTCCTCAGCTGTGATAGAGTTCTGATAGAGCTGCTCCTCGAGGAAGTGTACCATGGTGGTAGCTGTTGCGTCCAGCGCCAAGCGGATACCTGTCTGACGGAAGGCATCCCAATCGGCATTGTTCTGGGGCAGGTCCTTATCGAAGAAGAAACCGATGGTGTCGGTCACGTTCGATGAGGTTACCTGACGCAAGCAGCGTCCGATGATGGGTTCAGAGTTGGCATTGGCAGCAGGTGTGTTTGACATCAGCTCCAACAGGTAGGCATTGTCCAACATGGAGTTGTAGAGGATGATGCGCTTGTGAGCCGGAGTCAGCTCCTCGTAGCTGTCGAGTCCCCATTCCTCCTTGATCCCTTTGCGGAAAGCATCGTCGTCAGCCACAAAGAGGGTCTTACTACCCGTCTTGGAGAGTACCTCCTTGTAGTTGAGGTCGTCAATCACTTTCAGGAAGAGCGTAAAGTTGCCTTTTTCTTCCAAATAATTGTAAATGCTTGCGCCCAAAAAGTCCGGTTCCTGATTGTCGTAGATGTAGTCATCCTTACAGGATTGAACTGTTGCACAAACAAATAACAGACAAGCCATACTGATGTACTTGCCCACTTTGAACGTGTGTTTCTTGTTCATAATTAGATATTAGTTAATGTTATTTTAGTCAATTAATGGGCAAAGATAACTTTTATTCCTCACACTTGCTAATTTATTATTACATTTTTTCACACTTGTGAGGTATTTAACTTTATTGTTTTGTGCGACTTGTTGTATTATTATCGGTTTTGGCTTTTGAACTTGGCAGGCACCACTTCTGTATCGATGTGGCGTGCAAATTCTTGAGGGGTGATAGTCACAGGTTCAATCATATATTCGGGTACATTGTAGCTCTTATAGTAGTCGTTGTAG
>CANBEE010000003.1 GCA_947367415.1 uncultured Bacteroidales bacterium | reverse complement strand
ATTTATATTTGTTTGACGAGGATATTTATTTGCCGACAAAGGTACATAACTTTACGGAAAAATATGTTTCTAAAATAGATAAATAGACAGTTGTGGGGAAAATGTGGGGAAAAATCAGATAATTAAAAAGGCTAAGTGACTGACAATTAATCACTTAGCCTTTTAATCTGTACCCAGACCCGGGGTCGAACCGGGATGGGTTGCCCCACTGGTGTTTGAGACCAGCGCGTCTACCGATTCCGCCATCTGGGCATTGCACACTGTTTGTGAATGCGAGTGCAAAGGTAACACTTTTTTTTGAATCTACAAGTAAGCTGTTCCGTTTTTTATAGAATATGCTCCATTTTTTATTATCGGTAGGCTATAAAACCGCCCTTTTCAGATAGAAGAGGGAGAAAGTATTCAGATAGAGGGAGAAAAAAGAGGAGAAAGTACCCTATGGCGCTTTCTCCTCAAATCAGAGTTCAATTGTTCCACTAATCAAGCTCTTATTTCTTTTCAATAGCTTTCTTGTCCTTCTTGTTCATCACGAGGTATGCCATCGGAGCGGCGAAGAAGAGTGAAGAACAGGTACCGTATACAACACCAAGAATCATGGCGAAGGCGAAGCTGCGGATGCTCTCACCACCGAGGAAGAAGATGAAGAGCAATACGAGCAAGGTCGTCAGTGAGGTATTGATGGTACGAGCCAATGTGGTGTTGAGCGAGTCGTTGAAGAGTTGCTTCTTGTCGCGCTTGGGATAGAGTCCGAAGAACTCACGGATACGGTCGAAGATAACCACCTTGTCATTGATAGAGTAACCGATAGCGGTCAAGATAGCACCGATAAAGGTCTGGTCAACGTCCATAGAGAAGGGCAGGATACCGTGGAGCAGCGAGTAGGTACCCATGATGAGCACTACGTCAACTGCGAGGGCGATAACTGAACCAACACTATATGCTACGTTACGGAAACGAATCAAGATGTAGATGAAGATAGCAATCCATGCGAGTACCACTGACCAGATAGCACCACGTAGGATATCGGAAGCCATGCTCGGACCTACCTTCTGTGAACTGATGATAGAGCCACCATAGTGGTTGTCACGGTCGATAAACACATCGTAGGTAAGGTTGCTGCTGAGCAACTTGGCATCCATGAAGGCATCGAAGAGGAACTGCTCGATCTCAGCATCGATATCCTGAGCATCGTCATTGATACGGTAGTTGGTGCTGATACGTACGGTCTGACCATCGCTACCGAGGGCGATTACTGATACTGAAGCATCCTCGCCAATCTTGTCGGCCAATACCTCACGAATCTGTTCGGGTTCAACCTGCTGCTCGAACTTAACGGTGAAGTTGCGACCACCAGTAAAGTCGATACTTGAGCTAAGGCCACGGATACCGAGTGATACGAGGCTGATGAGGATAGCAGCACCGAATACCATGAATGAGGTCTTGTATGCACCCATGAAGTTGAACTTCGGAGCACGCATCCACTTCTCTGAAAGGTTGGTTACGAAGGTGAGGTTTGTCCACTTCTCCTTGCCTAGACGCCACTCGTAAACGAGACGTGTCATGAACACAGCGGTGAAGAATGAACAAACGATACCGATAATCAATGTGGTGGCAAAACCACGGATAGGACCTGTACCGAAGTTGAAGAGGATGATACCTGTAATAATAGAGGTGATGTTAGAGTCGAAGATGGCTGAGAAGGCATTCTTGTAACCATCGGTGAGTGCCTGCTTCACAGTCTTACCAGCACGAAGCTCTTCCTTGGTACGCTCATAGATAAGCACGTTAGCATCGACAGCCATACCGAGGGTAAGCACCATACCGGCGATACCTGACATGGTAAGAGCAGCCTGGAACGAAGCCAAGATACCGAGTGTGAAGAAGAAGTTGAGAATAAGTGCGCAGTTGGCAACCATACCGGGGATGATGCCGTAGATAGCACACATGTAAATCATCAATGCGATGAAAGCCAACACAAATGAGATGATACCCTGCTGGATTGACTTCTGACCGAGTGAAGGACCAACGATGTCTTCCTGCACGATCTTAGCGGGAGCAGGCATCTTACCTGACTTGAGCACGTTTGCCAAGTCCTTGGTATCCTCCTGTGTGAACTGACCGGTAATCTGTGACTGGCCACCAGTGATCTCGTTGATTACGTTAGGAGCACTGTAGATGTAACCATCAAGAGCAATAGCGATGGGCTTATTGATGTTCTGCTTGGTGAGCTGTGCCCAACGACGTGCACCGTCAGAGTTCATAGTCATTGATACGCTAGGACGGCCGTTGTTGTCGTAGTCGTCAGTAGCTGACACGATAACATCGCCTTCGAGCGGAGCGCGACCATTGCGCTGTGTAGACTTGATAGCATAGAGCTCAAAGATCTTACCATCCTCATCGATAGCCTTTACACCCCACATGAGCTTGAGATCGCGGGGCAACAGCTCCTTCACCTCGGCACGAGCAAGGTACTCATCGATCTGCTTCATATCACGGCTGTGGGCATAGCCAACCACACAACCCTGATTCTGCATCACCTGAAGGACAGAGAGCAAGGGATTCTCCTTCTTTGCCTGTGCTACAGCTGCAGCATCAGCAGCACTCTGTGCATTGTCGCCTGTGAGGCCTGAGAGGTCAACAGACTCCTCTTCGGCAGCAGCCTCTGTAGCAGCTTCAGCTGTGGGCTCGGCTGCCTCCTCTGTAGGATTCTCCGAAGCAATGATATCGCGCAACTTAGCATCGGCAGCAGCAAGGAAAGGAGCAATCTCGGCAGAGGTGTATGTCTCCCAGAACTCAAGGTTAGCAGAACCCTGAAGTAACTTTCTCACACGCTCGGGTTCCTTAACACCAGGAAGCTCAATCATGATGCGGCCCATGCTGCCCTCAAGCTCCTGAATATTGGGCTGGGCAACACCGAAGCGGTCGATACGTGTACGGAGCACATTGAATGAGTTGTCAATGGCAGCATCTACCTCGGCACGCAATACGGCTTCTACCTCAGCGTCGGTACTCTTGGTGTTCACCTTGTCCTTGAGCTGCTGAGTAGCGAAGAGCTCAGCGAGTGTGCCGTCGGGCTTCTGGTTCTTATACTCCTTAATAAATAAGGTGATGAAATCGCTGTTGCTGCTTGCAGCCTGCTTGCTTGCATTGGCTACAGCATTCACGAAAGCCTCATCGGTCTTGTGGTCGGCCAAAGCCTTTACTACATCGGGAACAGATACCTCGAGGATAACGTTCATACCTCCCTTGAGGTCAAGACCGAGACCGATACCCATCTCACGTGCCTGCTTGTAGGTGTAGACACCGAGATAGACCTTCTTGTTCATGATTGAATCGATGTACACCGATTCGCCTCCAGCATATTGTGCAGCCTTTTTCTCATGATGGCTTGTCACAAAAGTGAAGGAAAGGTAAAATGCGCACACTACAGTGAGCAATACCGCAATTACTTTTACAAATCCTTTGTTTTGCATTTTGTTAGTTATTTTATTTTGTTATTTGTTTTTTTATGCTTTGTGGAAGGCCGCTAAATGAGGTCAACAAAATCAAAACAGTTTCTAACAAGGGTGCAAATATAGGACTTTTTTTCTCAACAGACGATTTATTAGGCAATTATTTGCATTTTTAGCCCCATTTTATAGCATTTGAGAGGAGCCAGAGAGAGTTTTCGCTGCTATTTTGCCTTTTTTAAATAGCAAGATATCGGATAATGGTCCGAAACCTGCACCGAACGGTCTACAACACAACGATATGCATCGAGGCTTTGAGAATGGAGAATATGATCTATGCGATAGAAGAGTTTGTTACGGTTGTAGCTGATACCCGGACCATTGCCACTTTGCACAAAGGCATCGTCAAGTTCTTCGGCGAACAGAGTCCGGGGATAGGAGATAGGCGAATCATTGAAATCGCCACAGACAACGACGTAGGGCGAGGTCTGCTTACTCACATCAGCCATAACAAACTCTGCCTGCGATGCTCGCAAAGAGGCAGCATCGCGCAGTTTCTTCACCAGCACTTTGAGCCCTTCATCCTTGAGGCTTTCCTTGGGCTTTGTCAACATCTGTTCATAAATACTCTTGTTCGCATCATCCAGGCTATTCGACTGCAAATGGCAGTTATATACCACCAGAGTATCCGCATCGTGCAGAATACGATATCTTGCACAGCCATTGCCAGTAGAGTTGAAATCAAAATGCTCAACGTCCAATATCGGATATTTCGAGAAGCAACAGAGATAACGGGAATCGGCCTCAGACATTCCAGAGACCAGATAGGAGCGATAGGGATAGTCGGCAAGCAAAGCCTTCGCCTGCTTACTTGCCTTCAGTGGCTGGAAAGGAAATTCCTGCAGACAAATAATATCGGCCCCGCTTGCTTCCATATAAGCAATGACAGGATTATCCTTATTCGCATTACTGGCAGTCAAGTTCGAACTGAGGATATTATACGAAAGCAGTTTGATACTCCCTCCCGGCGGATTGTTTTTCCCGAAATTAATCGGTGAAAAGGCACGAATTTGCGGAAAGCACAAAAGACAGGCAGCCAACGATACCAGCATGTAGCGTCGGTACAGTATGAGCCATGCCACAAGAAAAGCGACATTGGCCGCCAGCACCCAGGGGAAGGCCAAACCGGCCAGTGAGAGCAACGGGAACTGCCCAGGAGGTATCAAGGGGCTATAGGCACAGCACACGAGAAGCAGGGCCGCCAGCACATTGACGACAAGGAGCGGAAGCAGAAGAATCTTATACAATCTCCTCATCGCTTGCTCGCTTCAAAAAGTTTGCGTTTTTCCTCCTCACTGAGGCTACTATACCCCGACTTCTTCAGTTTCTCGAGTATGCGGTCAATCTCATCCGTACGCTCTTTCTTCTGGGCATTATAAGCATAGTCGGCCTTACGCCCGTTTGCCGTATTATTGACATGCACCTTCATCTTCGGTTTACGCTTGCGTTCATGCTTACTAAAGAGGCGGGCCACGCTATCCATACACACATTAGCCCAATGAGTAATGTCGTAACCCTTACCAAGCCCCTTCACGAACCACCATCCTGCCAAAGCTCCACCAAGATGAGCCAGATGACCGCCGGCATTATCTGAACCCACATAGAGGACATCAAAAAGTACGATGAAAAGGGCAAAAAACTTCAATTTCACAGGGCCGACAAACATAAGGTTTATCTTGTAATCAGGCTCGCGCACGGCAGTAGCGATGGCCACGGCCAGCACTGAAGCTGAAGCGCCTACCAATGTTGCACTATAGAGCTGCCCACGGAATACAGGGAACAGATTATAAGCCAAAATATAGCATAGGCCACCCAAGAGGCCACCCACAACATAAAGCCCCCGCAGATGCTTCGAAGAGAAGAAGTAGAGGAACAGCCTGCCAAACCAAAAGAGCCATAGCATATTGCCCAGCAGATGCCAGATGCCTGCGTGCATGAACATATAGGTGATTATCGTCCAAGGACGACGCAACAGCTGCAACAAATCAGCAGGAAGATATAAGTCACGCAAGATATGCCCAACATTGATGTTGAAGAGTCCCAGCACCACCGACAGCAGTATGCCCATCACGAATACCGCTACGTTGATATAAATCAGGCGAACAACAATGTTCCCTTGCTTGAATGTCTGCTTCAGATCATCAATAATACCTGCCATAGCCTCCTCCCTTCTTACGCCAATACATAATGAGCAGGAATCCGAAGATCATGCCACCGAGGTGAGCAAAATGGGCTACTCCGTCATTGCTCATGATACCCATGCCCAGCTCTATGACAAAATAGCCAATGATAAGCCACTTGGCCTTAATAGGCATAGGCAATGGGAAGATGAAAATCTCCTGATTGGGAAACAGCATACCGAAAGCCATCAAGATGGCATATACGGCTCCCGAGGCTCCTACCGTAGGCACACTGATGATACGCTGGCACAGAGCCACCCACTGTTCGGCCGAGCGCGTCGTACCATTTATGGGTATTGAGGTATCTGCCGGGAAAGTAAGGAACTGAGCCATGTCGTGCATCACGGGAAGGAACTCAAAATACTGAGTCACCTCCTGCACCAGGCCAGCACCAATGCCACACAACACATAGTAGAACAGGAAGCGCTGAGAGCCCCACACCGTCTCCAATATGCGGCCAAACATCCAAACAGCAAACAGGTTAAAGAAAATATGCTCAAAACCGGAATGCATGAACATATAGGTAAAGAGCTGATAAAGCCTGAACTTCTCAGATTCGAAGTAATGAAGTCCCAACACATCGTTCAGATTGATGCCATACTTTTCAGCCACGATAGCTGCAAAGAAACAGAGGATATTGATGATTATGAGATTCTTCGTTACCGGTGGGGTATTATTCATTTCAACACTTTTTATAAAAAACGTGTAAAAGTACGCATTTTCTTGCATTCAGCCGACAAAAACAGCCATATTAAATGCTTTTTTCGTTTTTTTAAGGGATAACGACACTTACCACAACCTCTCAATCCCGATTTTATAGAAACCGATACCCGCTAATTGCAGAAAAAGTATTAACTTCGCGCCGCAAATAGAAAGACAGATGATTACACTTGACCAACTGAAGGACATTAAGGAGCGCACCGAGGCGCTCAACCGCTACCTCGCCATAGAGGACAAGCTGATACAGGTAGAGGAGGAGCAGCTGCGTACGCAGGTGCCCGGATTCTGGGACGATGCCAAGAAGGCTGAAGCGCAAATGAAGAAAGTGAAGGACCTGCAATCATGGATTGAAGGCTACAAGCAGGTGAAGAGCCTCGCCGATGAGGTAGAGGTGGCCTTCGAGTTCTGCAAGGATGAACTTATTACTGAAGAGGAGCTCGACACAGCCTACAACACAGCTCTGGAGGCCATTGAAGCCCTGGAGTTGAAAAACATGTTGCGCCAAGAGGCCGACCAGATGGACTGTGTACTCAAGATCAACTCAGGAGCCGGCGGCACCGAAGCACAGGACTGGGCTTCTATGCTGATGCGTATGTATATGCGTTGGGCCGAGGCCAACAATTACAAGCTACGCGTATCGAACCTGCAGGATGGCGACGAAGCCGGCATCAAGACCGTGACCATGGAACTGGAAGGCCCCTTCGCCTACGGCTACCTCAAGGGCGAGAATGGCGTACACCGCCTCGTGCGTGTGTCGCCCTACAATGCCCAGGGCAAGCGCATGACGTCGTTTGCATCGGTATTCGTGACCCCACTCATCGATGACAGTATCGAGATAGAAATCAACCCTGCCCTCCTCTCGTGGGACACCTTCCGCAGTGGTGGGGCCGGAGGCCAGAACGTAAACAAGGTAGAGTCGGGCGTGCGCCTGCGCTACCAATATACCGACCCCTACACCGGTGTGCAGGAGGAGATTATGATTGAGAACACCGAGACTCGCGACCAGCCCAAGAACAAGGAGAACGCCCTGCGTCTGCTCCGCTCACAGCTCTACGACCGTGAGTTGCAGCACCGCATGGAGGAACAAGCCAAGGTAGAGGCCGGCAAGAAAAAGATCGAATGGGGCTCGCAGATTCGCAGCTACGTATTTGACGACCGCCGCGTGAAGGATCACCGAACCAACTATCAGACATCCGATGTCAATGGCGTGATGGACGGAAAGATTGACGGTTTCATCAAGTCATACCTCATGTCAAATTCTTCTGAGGAGGAATAAGAAGTCACCTGAACCTTATCGTTAAATGCATTAAACAGCTTCTAATGCAAGAGATAGAACGCAAGTTTCTCGTTACCGGCGACAGCTATCGCGCCTTGGCCTACGACAAGTCAGAGATTCTGCAAGGTTACATCTGCAGCGGACACGGCCATACCGTACGTGTTCGTACCCGTGGCGACAAAGGATACCTCACCATCAAAGGTCCCTCGATGGATGGCATCAGCCGTTTCGAATGGGAAAAAGAGATTACCCTGCAAGATGCACGTGAGCTATTCACACTATGCCGTGCCGGCCGCATAGAGAAGACACGCTACCTCGTACACAACGGAGAGCACATCGTCGAGGTTGATGAGTTCCATGGCGAGAATGAGGGACTGGTATTTGCAGAGATAGAGCTATCTCGTGTCGACGAGCCTTTTGCTCGTCCCGATTTCCTAGGAGAAGAGGTCACAGGCAACCCTCGCTACTACAACGCATACATCAGCAAGCATCCCTATTGCAGTTGGGAGACAGAAAACGAGAAAGACAAGCAGTAAGTTTCAATTTTTTGGAACAACAAAAAGAGAAGCTAGCTTCTCTTTTTGTTTATATTTCTTCATAGTCTAACCTTTCTTCGGCTTGCGTCGTGCCCATCCCTCTTCATAGAAGTCGGGTTCGGGTCCGCGCAAGTCGTTGTCGTGCTGGAAGAATTGTTTCCAGTCGTCCTTCTTCATGGGGCCGCGCTTGCTGGTGTAGCCGCGCTCTTCGCGTGAGGGCTTGGTGCGGCCTCCCCCCTGCCCCTCCCAAGGAGGGGTGACTTTGATGCTTTCGCGGTTCTTACCTTCTCGCTTGCTCTTCTTCTCGAATTGCGCGAAGCCGTCTGTAAATTCATCAACTTTGCGCCCTTTCTTTCCACGAGCCTTGAAGTCCCCCTCCTTGGGAGGGGTTAGAGGAGGCTGTTCCTCTCCTGCAGGCTCCACCACGACGTGCTGTCCGTTCACGTGGGCGTGGCTCAAGGCGCGGGTTACAATATCGGCCTGACGCTCGGGCACCTCGAAGAAGGAGAAGTTCTGCATCAGGTCGATGCGGCCCATCTCGATGCGCTCGTGACGCACGTGGCGATTCACCAGGTCGATGATTTGCGAAGCATAGAATCCGTCGCGCTTGCCGCGGTTCACGAAGAAGCGTACATAGCCCTTCTCTGCCTTGCGGGGGCCATCGCCCTTTTCACGGCGTTGGCGTGGACCTTCCTCGCCTTTTGTCCGTTGTCTGTTGTCCTTTGTCCGTTGAGCTTTTTCTACGACCGCCTCTGGCTCGGGGGCATTGCTATAGTACTCCACGAATCGGCCAAACTCACGGGTCACCACGCGGCGTATGATGTCTTCCTTGTCCAGCCAGTCGAGCTTGCGATATATGGCGGGGAGGAACTCGGCTATCTCGGCTTCGTTTACCTCGGTTTTCTCGATGTCGTCAATCACCTTCCACAGTTGCTTTTCGCAGATTTCCTTACCTGTGGGCAGGGTTCCCTTGACAAATTCCTTACCGATGACCTTCTCTATTTCGCGCATGCGGCCGCGCTCTCGCAGATTGATGATGGCGATGGAGGTACCTTGCTTGCCGGCACGCCCGGTGCGTCCGCTGCGGTGGGTGTAGTTCTCCGTGTCGTCGGGCAGACCGTAGTTGATGACGTGGGTGAGATCCTCCACATCGAGTCCGCGTGCAGCCACGTCGGTGGCTACAAGGAGCTGGATGCGGCGCTTGCGGAACTTCTGCATCGTGAGGTCGCGCTGCTGCTGCGACAGTTCGCCGTGCAGGGCATCGGCATTGTAGCCGTCCTGGATGAGCTTGTCGGCAATCTCCTGCGTCTCCATACGGGTGCGGCAGAATACGATGCCATAGATATGGGGGTAGTAGTCGACAATGCGCTTCAGGGCGAGGTACTTGTCCTTGGCATGTACCATATAGTATACGTGGTTCACGTTCTTGGCGCCCTCGTTCTTGTTGCCTATCACGATTTCGTGGGCATCGGTGAGGTAGTTCTTGGCAATGGCGGCAATCTCCTTGCTCATGGTGGCCGAGAAAAGCAGCGTGTTGCGGTCGGCAGGCACATCCTCGAGGATGCGGTTGATGCTGTCGGTAAAGCCCATATTGAGCATCTCGTCGGCCTCGTCGAGCACGACATCACGCACGGTAGAGAGGTCCACCACGCCGCGTTCCATGAGGTCGATGAGGCGGCCCGGTGTGGCCACGATGATATGTACACCGCGGCGCACGTTGCGTATCTGGTTTTCGATGGAGGTGCCGCCATACATGGGCACCACGCGCAGTCCCTCCACATACTTGGAGAAGGCGGCGAGGTCATCGGCAATCTGCAGACACAGCTCACGGGTAGGGCTCAGGATGAGCGCCTGTGCATAAGGCAGGGTAGGGTCGGCCTTCTGTATGATGGGAAGTCCGAACGCTGCCGTCTTGCCCGTACCTGTCTGTGCCAGCGCCACCACATCATTGCCATTACCGAGCAGATAGGGTATCACCTCTTCCTGCACAGGCATAGGCTGCACAAATCCCAGTTCACTGATGGCTTCACATATCTCGGGCATCACGCCCAGTTCTTCAAAAGTTCGCATTGTCGTGTGTTATTATGTTTTGTACTGCTTATCTATCAAGTGTCTCAGCAAACTCGCGGCTGATGTAATTGTCGGTATGCATACAGGTTTCGGCACTGAAGCGGAGACCACAGCGGATAACGTCGTCCCAATCACGCTCGGTAAGGTGGTCGAGGTCGTCGCGGCGAATACGGTTGCGTATGATACCATAAAGGATGCCGGCATTGAGATTGTCACCTGCACCAATGGTACTCACAGGAATGATAGGTTCTATGAGATAGCGCTTGGTGAGGGTACGACTATACAATTCGACCCCCTGCGCTCCACGGCTGTAAATGAGGCGCGGACAGTAGAAGTCAACCTTATCCTTGAACACCTTGGCACCCTCGTCAATGTGGTAGAGGACAGAGAAGTCCTCATCGGAGCCACGTACGATATCGGCATACTCGAGATTCTCGATAACGGTTCCCATAAGCTTGATGGCCTCTCCTGCATGATTACGGCGGAAATTAACGTCGTAATAGATGATGGCACCTGCGTTACGAGCCTCATCGAGCAGAGCTGTCACCTTATAGCGCATATTGGGGTCGAGGGCATAGTAGGAGCCAAAAAGGACGATGTCGTCGTGCCCTATTGTGGGACACAGCCAGTCGGTACGCTTTCCGAAGGGCTCCTTATAGAAGGAGTAGGTGGCGTTATTATGGTCGTCGAGGAAGGCAAGCGATATGGGCGACTTACGCTCAGGGTACTCAGTGAGGTAACGGTCGTCAACTCCATTGTCGCTAAGGAACGAGCGGACTATGCCGCCTACCCTATCGTCACCAATCTCGCTGACGAAGCATGAGGGAAGCCCCACACGCCCGAGCGATATCATAGAGTTGAATGTAGAGCCTCCAGGCACTGATGTGGCAGCCTGATTGTTCTTGAAGAGGATGTCGAGAATAGTCTCTCCTATACCGATAATCTTTCGCATATTGTTTTTTATTTATATTAGCATTACTCGAGGGGGTTAGCGCTCAGCGTGTCGCAACAACTCGGAGAACAGCTCCTCGCATGAGTTGGCAACTACAAGACGCCCTGTGAGGTCGTGTCGCAGAAGGCCCTGATGACGAAGGTCGTCGAGCATAGCACACAGGGAGTTCCAGCATCCACCCATATTATACAGCACTACGGGTTTGTTGTGATAACCAATGCTACTCTCGCCCAACACGTGGAACACCTCGTCGAGTGTACCCAGCCCACCGGGCAAGGCTATGAAGAGATCACTCTCACGTAGCATCACCTCCTTACGTTCTCCCAAGCTGTGTACATGGATAGTCTCATCGAGCAGCGGCGATACAATACCGCGTTCCACCAACTTGTCGGGCACCACACCTGTCACCTTAGCCCCAGTCTCCTTGGCTGCACGAGCCACACAATCCATCAGTCCTAAGCTGGCGCCACCATACACAAGGCGCCAGCCCTGGGCGCCTATCCAACGCCCAAGCTTTACTGTTTGTTCGAAGTACTCAGGAGCTATATCAGTCGCTGCCGAGCAGAATACAGCAACGGAGAGGGGATGTTTCGCTTTCATGGTGCGAAGATACGAAAAAAAGCCGTATCTTTGCAGTAAACTGCGAAGATACTAGTGCTCGCAGAAAATAAACGTTGTTTATTTGCTCACTTAACCGTATCTTTGCCGACACAAAGCAAAAGATTCATGAAACCATATAACACCACTACAATACCTAACGGCTTGCGCATCATCCACACCCCCTCGCCCACAGCTGTTGTCTACTGCGGCTATGCCATTGATGCCGGCACACGCGATGAGCAGCCCGATGAAGCGGGTCTTGCCCACTTCGTGGAGCACATGCTCTTCAAAGGAACCACGAAGCGTCGCGCATGGCACATCCTCAACCGCATGGAGAATGTAGGTGGCGACCTCAATGCTTTCACCAACAAGGAAGAGACGGTGGTGTACTCGGCTTTTCTGAAGAAGGACTTTGCCCGAGCTCTTGAACTGCTCACCGACATCGTCTTCCACAGCACCTTTCCGCAACACGAGGCCGATAAGGAGCGTGGTGTCATCCTCGAAGAGATAGAGAGCTATGAAGACAACCCTGCCGAACTCATCTTTGATGATTTCGAAAGCACGCTCTTCCCTAATCATCCACTGGGACACAATATCTTGGGCACCCCAGCCAACCTCAAAGGCTTCGGCACACAGAGCGGCCGTAGCTTTGTGGACCGCTACTACCACCCCGCCAATGCCGTACTCTTCGTTTATGGCAATATCCCCTTCTCCCGTATTGTAGGATGGGCCGAACGGCTCACCGCCGATATTCCTACCGGTGTAGTCAATAGCGGGCGTGTTTCCCCACTGCCCTACCAGCCCCGCGAGCTGGAGATACAGCGCCACACTCATCAGGCCCATGTAATGATTGGCTGTGCCGCCTACCCGGCCTCGGATCGTCGTCGCACGGGTCTATACCTACTCAACAACATGTTGGGCGGGCCCGGCATGAACAGTCGCCTCAACCTGGCCCTGCGCGAGCATTCGGGACTCGTGTACAATGTAGAGAGCAACCTGGCAAGCTATACCGACACGGGAGTATTCAGCATATACTTTGGCACAGATACACACGACATAGACCGTTGCATCAGTCTCGTACAGAACGAGTTGCGCCGCCTGCGCGAACACCCGCTTACCACCTTACAGCTTGCAGCTGCCAAGAAACAACTTATAGGGCAGGTGGGCGTAGCATCCGACAACTTCGAAAGCATGGCACTCGGCATGGGCAAGACCTATCTGCACCATAACACATATGAAGGCTCCGAGGCATTGTACCGCCGCATCGAGGCTCTCACGGCTCAGGAGCTGTGGAACATCGCCAATGAGCTGTTCACACCCACCAACCTTACCACACTAATCTATCGCTAAAGCTGCCTACTCGTACTTGAAGTCGAGCACATCCACGTAGCCACCCGTCTCTTTTGTGGCGTAATTGAAGATGGCAAACTTGCTACCCATGAACATGCGGCGATAGTCAAAACTCATCCTTACAGCACGCCCTAACGGGATGAAACGCTTGCCGTCGGTACTATACGAGAAAGTAGCCAAATCGCGCGGCTTACCAAAAGTACCGTCGATACGCAGGTACACCTTGTTACGTTTCAGGGGGATACGTGCGAGCTCTACGGTATCGACACCTATGATTGCGCGATTCTCACCAAATCGTGAGCGCTGCTCGCTCACCACAATGCTCCGCTCGCCTTCCTCCTGCTCGACAGTGAGTACTCCGCTATCACCATTGAGCGCAGCCAATCCTGCACGGTCGCCATCGAGCATACGACGTACATCAAAGCATACGGTACCGCTGCAAGATGGCCCCACCATACGCTGTGTCAGCGTGTTGGGTGCCACAAAGAGGTTTTCGACCACGCGGGCAGTCGTAAGCCGCAGAGCACCACGCCGTGCGGTAAGACACCAGGCCTCATCAATGGGATTATGGTTCCATTGCCAGTAGAGCGACAGCTCCTTGCCGTCAAAGTCGTCGGAACCGCAGATACCCCTCATCACCGTATAGCCGAGCGTTGTGTCATTAGGGATGCGCCCATGCTCGTCACCCAAGATGGGCCAACCATCAATCCACGTGCAGGGCATCAGACAGGGCACACGCCCCACTCCGTCGCGATCCTGAAAGATAAGTCCATGCCAGCGGCCCCCATGCCCTTGCACGATACATCCTTGCCCTACGCCTCCATATTCCTCGAAGGGGGTCTCCAGTATCACCTTTTTTTCGTAGGGACCGGTAATCTTGTCGGCACGGTAACACACCTCGCGTCGTACACGTCCGGGGATGCCCCAGTCCATAGATATCATCATCAGGTAGTACTTGCCATTATGCTTGAAGGCCGAGCTACCCTCCAGGAGACCTCGCTCGTCGGCATCGCGCTCAAAGACAGTCATGTCAATGCCTCCGGGCAGAGGACCGCTCAGGTCGGGGGCAAACTCAGTGAGCTGTCCTGTACCATGGTAAAGGTATACCCTACCGTCATCATCGAAGAGCAGTGAGCCGTCGTGGTGATGAGGCGGACGCGAATGCAGTGTCCATGGACCGGCAGCATCGTCCGCCGTATATACGAATCCACGCCAGGGATGGCCGTTAGCACTGAACCAGACGTAGAACTTACCCTCATGATAGCGTATCGAGGATGCCCACTGGCCCTGTCCATAGGCCGTTGCACCGATAAGGTCGTAGCGGTCACCATCGTCAATGCGAGGATAAAGGTAGCTCACGGTCTCCCAATGCTGCATATCGGCCGAGCGCATGATGGGAGCACCAGGCATAAGGTGCATGGTAGTGCTCACCATATAGTAGTGGCTACCGTCAAAGCACACCGACACATCGGGGACATCAGCATAGAGGATTGGATTGCGATAAGTGCCCTCCTGCTTGCGATAATTATGGCAGAGGAGCGTATGGGCATAGCGCCGTCCCAACATACGGTAGCCTTCGGAGGTGAAATGCAGCTTATCGCTGGACGAAGCGCACCCATCCGACGAGATGACATGTGCAGTAGGTATCACCTCGGGCAACGTAGCGATAATCTCATTCATCGATGCACAGGCACCCTGCTGCGATGCATGTATCACCTCACCTGCGAGCAAGGGCACCTCTTCGGCCGAGAGTCCCAGGTCGACCAACATACGATCGTACACCTTCTTCACCTTATGGGGCCATTCCTTGTCACCCGTGTTCGACTCACCCTGATGCAGCAGTATACCCTTGATGACACCCTCCTTTTGCGCCTGACGAGCCAGTGTTATCAGTCGCTGGTAGGGGTGGTTGTCGTAGTCACGGGCCTTCTGCTTGAGCCAATCGGGCTGATCTTTGAGGTAATCGGAGCAAACATCCTCATCGAACAGCTCTATCTTGCATCCGCCTACTGCTACGTTGATGATGCCCACTCTGACTTCTTGGGGAAGGTTCTCCAGCATGGTACGCCCGAAATAGTCGGCAGGGCTCAGTCCACCGTATGGCACGGTAAGCGGCGGAACAGCCCTATACCATTCTCCGCGTACCCTCCCAAGCTGAGGCATATCCACCGCTGCCATCATCAGGAAGCGGTTGCTGATGTCCATCGTGTCCTGCACCTCTATGGGGCCACATCCCTCCATGTTTGACTGTCCGAAACAGAGGTATATATGGAAATTCTCATCCGGCTGCGCTGTTTCCTGTGCCTGAAGAGGCGTGGTGGTCGCCAATGCCACCAACAAGGCGAAAATACAGCAGAGGTGTTTCATACAAGTATTGAAATTAAAGATTTGTTACTTCTTGCTTTTAATCAGTTCCTCCACAAAGGGCTTGGGACGGTATTGGCGATCGAAGAAGAGGGGATAATCGGTGCGCCCACGGATGGGGAAACCGTTCTTCCATGAGTTTCCGTCGGTGACACCCCAAGTGGTGACACGGGTAATGTCGTCGGCATGGCGGATGAAGAGTTGCATGTACTCCATCATGCGGGCGTTCCACTGGGCAGAGATGGAATCGGGCAGGCCATCCACATAGGGATTCATGCGCTGCTCGTAGCTCAGTGTATCACTGAGGTTGGCCGACTGCCACGGTGAAGGAAGGGCGCTCATATCAAACTCGGTAATCATCACCTTTACCCCTGCATCGGCATAGGCATTGATGCTGGCTTCAAACTCCTCCAGCGAGGGGTGCTGCATGTCGATATGTCCTTGCATGCCTACTGCGTCGATGCGCAGACCACGCTCCTTGAGCTGGCGCACCAGACGGCATACTGCCTCACGCTTGCCTGCGTGGAACATATTGTAGTCATTGTAATAGAGTTCTGCCTCCGGATCGGCCTCATGGGCATACTGGAAGGCGAGGGGAATAAACTCCTCACCCAGGATCTCGTAGAACTTGCTCTTACGGTACGAGCCATCCTCCATGATGGCTTCATTCACGACATCCCATCCCTTGACGCGCCCCTTGTAACGCCCTACAACAGTACTGATGTGGGTCTTCATACGCTGGCGCAATAGCTCGGGACTCACATTATTGCCCTTTTCATCGGTACAAAACCAACGGGGAAGCTGCGAATGCCATATCAGACAGTGCCCAGTGATATGCATGCCGTGGCGCTCGCCAAAAGCGACAAACTCATCGGCCTGGCGGAAGCGGAATTCTCCTTCGCGTGGCTGCAGCGACTCGCTCTTCATACAGTTCTCAGCCACGATGGCGTTGAAGTGACGAGTGACGATATCTGTGATATTGGAATCGCGCCCTGCCACCTGCCAGCTGTTGAGTGCAGTGCCGATGTAGAACTTGTCGGCCAATGCCGACTTGAGCGTGGGCTCACTGGCCTTGTGGGTACCGCATGCGCCAAGCAAAGCGGTGCTGCAGAGTATAATGGAGAGTAGTTTCTTCATATCTTTCTCATTTGTTGGTCGCATACAGACCTATCAAACTACCGGTGAAACCTCCGGCACGGGCTGTAGAGAGATGGGCGGCATCAACCTCCTCGGCGAGGGTCTGCCAGCGTCCTTTCTTCGTGGCGTAGTGGAAGGCATAGTGTTTGCCGTCAGATACTACCTTCAGCGTGATGGCAGGGCTCTGCTCTGTCAGAGCATGCCGGGCAAGGGCTTCAGTGCCCTGTCGGCCAACTTTCTCCAATGAGATATACTTATTGGTACCATCGTAGCCTACGATGAAAAGATACTGATGGGTCTCGTCCTTGAAAAGTACCATACCAGCTCGCTCAAGCGTGTCGGCAGGGGCGAAGAGCATATCCGTGCTGCTCTCGAAGGCATGGTGTTGCATGCGGCGTCCCACGAAGGCAGGTGTACCCCGCTCGGTGGAGAGCTTGGGAGCACACTTCAAGGCGAGGTAGCCCGGTACAGCAGTGAGCGAGTAGTGCTCTGTGGCAGGACCGCGCAGGGTGTGCCAATCCTGTGCAAGCAGCGTATCGGCAAACTCATCGGTGTGGGTAAAGTTGCCCGCAGTAGCATACCCATCCTGACGCTTCACGCCATCGCGATGCACGATGAGAGGAACTATATCGTCGCCCTGGGTCATATAAGGGAATCCATCGTCGCTCCACTTTACGGGCATGATGAAGGTTTCGCGTCCGAGGTTCTCAAACTTGTTTTCAATGGGGCGACAAGCCAAGAATACAGCCCACCAATCGCCCTCTTTGGCCTGCACGAGGTCAGCATGTCCGGCACAGGTGATAGGATAGGAACGCTTATGGTCGAGATGGCGCTGAGTGAGGATAGGATTCTTCTCCCACGGTTCGAAGGGCCCCATGGGGGAATCGCTACGGAAGATGACTTCGGAGTGCCAACCTCCTGTACCTCCTTCGGCCGACATGAGATAGTACTTACCGTTAATCTTGTACATGTGAGGTCCCTCAATCCATATAGGGTTATCCTCGGGACGAGCTCCCTTGTTGACCAGAATCTTGCGGTCACCGACGGTGCGGTTGGTGGCAGTGTCAAACTCCTGGATGCGTATCGTGCGATGTCCGTCATACTCGGCCTTGCGGTCGGGTGCGTCGTCATTGTTCACAATATAGGCGCGTCCGTCGTCGTCGAAAAAGAAAGAGGGGTCGATGCCACCTACCGTCGGCAGGCGTATTGGCTCAGACCATTCTCCAAAGGGGTCCTTAGTGGTGACGAAGAAGTTACCCCACCCTACATTGGTGGTCACCATATAGTAGGTCTCGTTGTGCGGGTTATACTCAATGGCAGGAGCAAAGATACCGCCGCTCACATGCTGAGGCTGCAGGTTGCGCAGCTGGCTGGGGCGGTCGAGTACATGCCCCACCTGCTCCCAATGCATCAGGTCGCGGCTATGGAAGATGGGGACACCAGGATAGAAGCTGAAGGTGGAGGTCACCAGGAAGTAATCGCCCTTGCCATTGGTGCAGACACTGGGGTCGGAGTACCAACCGGGCAGGATAGGATTGTAGAAGGCATTATCCTCGGTGAGCGGATGATGGGTGTAACAGGTATCTGTCCCTGAGTAGGAGAAAGTACCGAAAAGAGCTGTACCGGCATCAGGGACAGGGGTTTGTACACAGGAAAGCATACATACCGCAGCAGTGGCTGCAAGCAATGACAGGCGTGTTTTCATAGCGTATTATTATGGGGGAATAAACTGTTTCTATCTAAGAGCAGAGTATCAGAACTTCTTCGTGCGGATGTGGCAGTAGGGTTCATCGCCCGTCTTGTTGTAGTAGTCCTGATGATACTCCTCGCCATGCCAGAAGCGTTCTGCTGGACGTAACGCGGTGTTCACCTCATACCCTTTGCTACGCAAGAGAGCTATTACCTCCTCAGCAGTCTGACGCTGATCATCGTCGAGGAAGAATATCTGACTGCGATACTGCGGACCTATATCGGGTCCTATGCCATCGGTCTGTGCTGGGTCATGAATCTCGAAGAACAGTTTGCACAACGCCTCATAGCTCACCACCTCGGCATCATACTCCACCCATACCGCCTCGACGTGGTGGGTACGATGAGCCTTCACATCGGCATATATGGGGTTCTCCTCAGGGCCTCCGATATAGCCTACAGAGGTGGTCAACACACCTGGCATGCGTTGCAGCTGATACTGCACACCCCAAAAGCAACCGGCGGCAAAAATGGCTTGTTCTTTTCTCATAATCAATGCTATTTTGCTATCTTTCGCAAATATAGTGATAAACAAGTAAATCACAAAAGCTCGTCATATATTTTTAAAACGATTCTATAGGTTTACTGCAAATATTGTAAATAATGAGGCAATGTGTTTCATTATTCAGCAAAAATACCGAAATTTGCAGCCAATATTTTCTACACTTATAAATAAGACAATGAGCGAACAAATCATCGTAAAAGAACGCGACGAGGTTATCGTGCGCTTCTCCGGCGACTCGGGCGACGGTATGCAGCTGGCAGGAAATATCTTCTCCACCGTATCGGCTACCGTAGGTAACGACATTTGTACCTTCCCCGACTATCCGGCCGACATACGTGCCCCGCAAGGAAGCCTTACGGGCGTGTCGGGATTCCAAGTACATATCGGTTCGGGCAAGGTGTATACCCCCGGTGACCTGTGCGACGTGCTGGTGGCTATGAATGCTGCCGCGCTGAAGACACAGTACCGCTATGCCAAGCCCGACGCTACCATTATTATAGATACCGACTCGTTCGGCCCTGCCGACCTGAAGAAGGCCGCTTTCGCTACCGAGGATCCCTTGGCGGAGATGAACATCGACGCCGACCGCGTAGTGGCATGCCCCATCACACAGATGGTGAAGGACTGCCTTGCCGATAGTGGCATGGAGCCCAAGGCGGTGCTTAAGTGCCGCAACATGTTTGCCCTCGGACTCGTGTGCTGGCTCTTCGACCGCGACCTCAACGTGGCGTTCAACTATCTGCGCGAGAAGTTTGCCAAGAAACCCGCATTGGCCGAGGCCAACATCAAGGTGATACAGGCAGGCTACGACTACGGACACAACACCCACAGCTCGGCCACCAACGTATACCGCGTGGAGACCAAGCACAAGGTGCCCGGACGCTATATGGACATCACGGGCAACAAGGCCACAGCATACGGTTTCATCGCAGCCGCCGAGAAGGCAGGCCTGAAGCTCTACTTGGGCTCATACCCCATCACTCCGGCTACCGACGTACTGCACGAACTGTCGAAGCACAAGTCGCTGGGCGTGACCACCGTACAGTGTGAAGACGAGATTGCTGGATGTGCATCGGCGGTAGGCGCTTCGTATGCAGGTGCTTTGGCTGTGACCTCCACATCAGGCCCCGGTATCTGCTTGAAGTCCGAGGCAATGAACCTCGCTGTCATCATGGAGCTTCCGCTCGTAGTGCTCGACGTACAGCGCGGAGGACCCGCTACGGGATTGCCCACCAAGTCGGAGCAGACCGACCTGTTGCAGGTGCTCTTCGGCCGCAACGGCGAGTCGCCCATGCCGGTATTGGCAGCTACATCGCCCACCGACTGCTTCGATGCTGTCTACATGGCTTGTAAGATTGCCTTGGAGCACATGACTCCCGTAGTGCTGCTCACCGATGCCTTCGTAGCTAACGGCTCTGGTGCCTTCCGCTTGCCCAACCTGGCTGAATATGCAGCCATCAATCCTCCTTATGTTCCTGAAGAACTGAAGGGCACATGGACTCCCTACCAGCGTCAGGAGGAGAATGGTGTGCGCTACTGGGCAGTGCCCGGACGCGAAGGGTTCCAGCATATCCTCGGTGGCTTGGAGAAGGACAACAAGACAGGTGCCATCTCTACCGACCCCGAGAACCATGACCTGATGACCCGTCTGCGCCAGCAGAAGATAGATGCCATCCCCGTGCCCGACCTCGTAGTAGAGGGCGATGACGAAGATGCCGAGCTGCTCATCGTGGGTTTCGGCGGTACCTACGGACATCTCCATGCTGCCATGGACGAGATGCGTGCCGCAGGCAAGAAGGTGGCGCTCGCCCACTTCAAGTACATCAACCCGCTGCCCAAGAACACAGCTGAGGTACTGCGCAAGTATCCGAAAGTGGTAGTGGCCGAGCAGAACTCGGGCCAGCTAGCAGCGTGGTTGCGCATGAAGGTCGACGGATTCGTACCTTGCCAGTACAACGAGGTAAAGGGACAGCCCTTCTCCACAAACCAACTTATCAGCGTATTCACCAAAATGATGGAGGAGTAACACTATGGAAACAAAATATACAGCACAAGATTACAAGAAAGGTCAGCCACGCTGGTGCCCCGGCTGTGGTGACCATTTCTTCCTCGCCTCACTCCACAAGGCCATGGCCGAGATAGGCGTAGCTCCGCACAATATCGCCGTGATATCCGGTATCGGATGTTCGAGCCGCCTGCCCCACTATATGAACACCTATGGCATGAACACCATCCACGGTCGTGCAGCTGCCATTGCTACAGGCTGTAAGGTGGCCAACCCCGAACTGTCTGTATGGCAGGTGAGCGGTGATGGTGACGGCCTCGCTATCGGTGGCAACCACTTCATCCATGCCAACCGCCGCAATATCAACCTCAACATGATATTGCTCAACAACCGCATCTACGGCCTCACCAAGGGTCAGTACTCACCCACGAGTCCGCGCGGCTTCGTGAGCAAGTCAAGCCCTTATGGCACTGTCGAAGATCCCTTCCGTCCGGCCGAACTCTGCTTCGGTGCCCGTGGTCACTTCTTTGCCCGTGCCGTAGCGACCGATGCTCCTTGCACCGTAGAGATCCTCAAGGCTGCCCATGCTCATAAGGGCGCTTCGGTGTGTGAGATACTGCAAAACTGCGTCATCTTCAACGACGGTACCCACGACAGCGTGTACAACAAGGAGGGACGTGCCAAGAATGCCATCTACCTGCGTCATGGTCAGCCTATGGTGTTCGGTGTGAACAACGAGTACGGACTCATGCAGGAGGGCTTTGGCCTCAAGGTGGTAAAGATTGGTGAGAATGGTGTGACCATCGACGATATCCTCGTACACGATGCCCACTGTGAGGACAACACCCTGCAGCTCAAGCTGGCACTGATGGAAGGTCCCGACTTCCCCATTGCCCTTGGCGTCATCCGTGATGTGGAGGCTCCCACCTACGACGAAGCCGTAGAGGCGCAGATTGCCGAGGTGAAGGAGAAGAAGGCTTACCATACCTTCGAGGAACTCCTCCTTACCAACGATACTTGGGAAGTGAAATAAAGGGAAGAGGGAAGAGGGAAAAGTTAAAAGCGAAGAGTTGCATACATCACAGGACCAAACTCTTCCCTCTTAACTCTTCCCTCAAAAGACCGCTGCGATAATCTTACAACTCACATCTTACGTCGAAGCAGGCCCTAAAGCAGCGGGGGGCCTGCTTCTTTTTTTTGTCAATATTCCATGCGTAGCAAGTACACTCATAGAAACAAAAGAGGACGTGTCTGTTGTTGACACGTCCTCTTTTTTTCTTAAAGCGAGAGGTGATTACTTCTCAATGTCGAGCAACTCTACCTCAAAGATGAGGGTTGAGAAAGGCTTGATGGTACCTGCATCGCGGCTGCCATAGGCAAGATCCTGAGGGATGTAGAGCATCCACTTAGAACCTACAGGCATCATGGTGAGAGCCTCGGTCCATCCTGCGATAACCTGATCGGCACGGAAAGTCATGGGCTCGTTGCGCTTGTATGAGCTGTCAAACTCGGTACCGTCGATGAGTGTACCACGATAGTTTACCTTTACCTTATCGGTCTTGGTGGGGATAGCACCCTTACCGGCTGTGATAACCTTGTAGCAGAGGCCACTTTCAGTCTTCACTACACCCTCGGTCTTTGCAATAGAATCGAGGAAAGCCTCTCCCTGAGCCTTGTTGCTGCCAAACTCCTGCTCGAAGCGCTCGTTCTTGAGCTCTTCCATAAGGCGCATAGCAATCTCCTGAGCTGCCATGGGATGGAGGAGCTGACCCTTCTCGGTCACACCAGCCACGAAACCGGCCATGAAGTTGTTCTTGTTGAGCTCACCGTTGGCACCGAATACATCGCGAGTAACACCAGGGATTATCTGGGTAGCTACCTGCTGGCCAATCTGGATACCAGTGAAGAAAGCCATCTTCTTGGCATCATCACCTGCTGCGATACCCTCTTTCAGGCCCTTTGCAAAGTCGCCCATGTAGAGAGTGTCAACACCCATGCGGTATACGAGGAAGTCTCTCAAGCCCTGTGTCTGTGCAAGACCCATAGCGTAAGAGAAGGTGTCGATCTGTGCTGAAAGGTCGGCAGTAGAGTCGTTGTTCTCCTGGATAACCTTCATAAGGTTCATAGCAGTCTCCTGTGCCTGAGCGGGCTCCATCTTCTGGCCCTTCTGAGTAGCGCCAGCGATAAATGCTTCGGTGAAGCTCTTCTCGTTGAGCTTGCCATCCTTGCCTGCAAATACCTGCATTGTAACACCAGGGATAATCTGATTTACTACCTGCTGGCCAATCTGTGTACCAGAGTAGTATGCATTCTTCTTGTCATCAGCATCAGCTGCCTCAAGCACACCCTCAACGAACTGGCTCATATAGGTGGTATCCATGCCCATGCGAGCTACGAGATAATCCTTCAGACCCTGAGTCTGTGCCATACCGATGGCATAAGAGAGTGAGTCTACCTTGCTCGCACCCTCAAGGTTTGCCTTGGGAGCCGAAGTGCCGCAGCTTGCGAAAAGACCCGCTACGAGGGCCATTGCTACTGAAAAAATACTTTTCTTCATGATCTTCTTTTACGTTTTTATTTTATAAAATTATAATACTTCCAATAGTTCTACCTCGAACACCAAGGTGCTGTAGGGAGGAATAGCGCTACCTGCACCCTGCTCGCCGTAGCCAAGATTATAGGGGATATAGAGTTTCCACTTGTCGCCCTCGCTCATAAGCTGCAGTGCCTCGACCCAACCTGCAATCACTTGGTTTACGCCAAACACGGCAGGCTCGCCACGCTGGATGGAGCTGTCGAAGAGGGTTCCATCGACCAAGCGGCCCTCATAGTGGCAGCGCACCTTGTCGGTAGCTTTGGGCTTACGTCCGTTGCCTGAGGCCAACACCTCGTATTGCAACCCGCTGGGCAGTGTCACCACACCCGGGCGCTCCTTATTCATCTTCAAGAACATCTCACCCTGCTCAATAGCAGCGGCATGGGCCTGCTTCTCCATCTCGGCAAAGTGGGCATTTACAATCTGTTGTGCTTCGCTGAAGCTAAGGGAAGTCTCTTTACCTTCCAATACATCGCGGATGGCCTGTGCAAAATCGTCAACATTGATAGCCGCCCCCATAGAGAGCAGTTGCTGTCCAATACCAAGACCAAGTCCGTAGCTGAATTTGTCCATAATAAATATACGTTATTTCAAAAAACGGGCAAATTTACGCTTTTTATCTGAATGTAAGTGAATTCTTATCTCTGTTTTTTGTTATTTTTGCATTTGTAAACCTAAAATAGGGATAAAAGATGAAAAAAATCGTTGTTTTGACCGGTGCAGGCATGAGTGCCGAGAGTGGTATAAGTACGTTTCGTGATGCAG
>CANBEE010000002.1 GCA_947367415.1 uncultured Bacteroidales bacterium | reverse complement strand
AAAAATGGTAGAAGTCAACGGTGTAGTCGTATCATTCGACGTATTCAAAGAGAAGTTTCTGTGCGACCTCGAGGGTTGCAACGGTGCCTGCTGTATTGAAGGTGATGCAGGTGCGCCCATCACGACCGACGAGGTGAAAGAAGTGGAGGCGCTGCTGCCCGAGATATGGGACGAGCTGCTGCCCGAGGCACGCGAAGTAATCAACCGCCAGGGCATCTCGTACTATGACCCCAGTGGCGAACTCGTCACCTCCATCGTCAATGGCAAGGACTGTGTGTTCACCTGCTACGACGAGCGTGGCTGCTGCTACTGCGCCATTGAGCGGGCCTACCGCCAAGGGCGCGTACCTTTCTACAAACCCGTGTCGTGCCACCTCTATCCCATCCGTGTAGGCGAGTATGGTCCCTACCGCGCCCTCAACTACGACCGTTGGGACGTGTGCAAGGTGGCTGTCCTCAAAGGCCAAAAAGAAAACCTGCCACTTTATAAGTTCCTCAAGGAACCCCTCATCCGCCGCTTCGGCGAGGACTGGTATGCCGAACTGGAGCTTGTGGCCGAGGAGTTGGCAAACCTGAAAATCATCTAAGGCATGAGTTACCTACCAATTCATGGCAATTAATACTTGTAATTCTTATTCCGAGTTGTATATGTTTCGGTAGGCTTCTGGCATAATCTATTTCTCACCCAATACCACGTGCAAAGTTCGTTCCGAAGGGCGACCATTTAGTCCTTCTATCAGAACTGAGAAGGTTTGTGGTCCCTCGCGCTTAGGGATTTTTGCTACATCCACAGTGATGATGATGTCTGCTTCCTCATTGGGAGCAATAACTTGCGGTTCAGTGCGGAAGCTGGCGTATGGTGGCAACAGGCGTGAGCTTAAGCTCAGAGGCGCATTGCCACTATTGGCGCAGGGGATGCGGATAGAAGGTTTTCCATTGGTTGGAAGCTCGGTCAGGCCCACCTTGCTATGCTTTATACGCAAGGCACCCATTGTATAGGGGAGATGGCTCCACACATCGCTATCCACAACCTCTCCATACAGCGAGAGTCGGGTCATAGGCTGTTTGTCGTTCCCTGCGAGGTATACAAAGCCATCCACATCAATCGTTCCCGGTCGGTTCTTGGGGTTGTAGGTGAGTGTAACCCGAGTCGCTCCACCAGGTGCTATGCTTACGGTATCGAACCGAGCGACTGTGCATCCACACGTCGTACGCACACGGCTTATTTGCACCGGGCGCTTACTGATATTATATAGGATAAAGGTACGACTCACAGGAGCGTCGGCCTCAGAGAGAGTTCCCAGATCGTATAATGCTGTATCAACACGGAGGACGTGCCCTGCAGTAGGGGCTACGGTCGGGTGCACAAGCGAGTCGATCTGCTCGCGAGTGAGGCCACGCATGTGCTGCATGGTCACTTGCGCATGAAGGCAAAGCGTTGCAGCCACAAGAAGCGATATGAAAAGCACGTAACGTCTCATGCCCTGGCCAACAGAGAGAAGTCTATCAATCCATGAAGCGCACGGCCTCAACAATCTCGGCAGGAACCTCATCGACACGTACCAACTTCTGCTGCTCAGCAGCATCGGCCTTGGCCGTCCAGGTCATGGACTCCTTGTACAGGTCGGTAACGACATATTCGTGGTTCCAAGCCCCATTGCCATAGTCGTATGTACCACTGATAATATCCCCTACGCGCCAGTCATTCGTGAGCTCAAATGTTCCGGTAGAGAGGTGCGGATACATCGTGCTGATGTTGTCGTATATCTTGAAGGTATGCTCCTTGCGGTCAAGCTCGATATAGAGCCATGTGCCTTCGGCAAGAGGTTCTCCACGCCATTCTGCAAGTTGCCATGTTCCATCAAGGTTGATATAGTTGACCTCAAGCGCAGGGACAGACATCTCCTCCTTCTCACAAGCTGTCATTATGGCCATTACGGCTACAAGTATCAAGTGAACGGTCTTCTTCATATAGTCAGCATTCGCTATTTTTTAATTCCCAATTTTCAATTCTCAACTGTATTTACATCCATCCATTGCCATTACCTTTACGAACCGTGATGGCGATGGTTTGCTGCGCGATTCCCGCTTTAATAGTGGCGGTAGTAGTGCCCTCGGCAAGGCCTTTGACGATGAGTACAGTGCCCTGCAAAGTATGAGTGGCAATACTTTCGTCCACCATTGTCACATCGTATTGGAGGTTTTCGCCATCCACAAAGTAGCGGGCAAGGTCAATGCTATAGGTAGCCTCAGGAGCAACCGTGATATTGGGCACACGCATCTCGCTACCGGCTCCATCGCCAATGGCGCGGAGCAAGGCACCTGCATCAATGAGGCGGCCCATCTTGCCACGGTAGTCATTGAGGTTCATCTGCACGGTAGAGTAGCCAGGCGTAGAGTGGTTGTAGTGGTACACCTTCGTCTGGTTCACATAGTAGGGGTCGAGCTCGCGGGCTGTCGACTTCATCAGTTCGATAAACTCCTCCGCCTTGAAGTGACGACGCATCTTCACGGCATACGAAAGGCCCAGTGCAGCTACTCCCGACACATGGGGACAGCTCATCGAGGTACCTTCATAGTAGCCATAGGCAGGCTGACCATTGATGACGAGTGTAGAGAGGATGCTACCATTGGGTTTGGTCCAGTCGGTTCCGTCGTTGTTCTCACCGATAGTACCATAGTACTCGGTGTCGCCACCTGGAGCAGAGAAGTCGACCTCTACACCATAGTCAGTGTAGCCGGCGGGCGTGAAATCAGCCGATATTGCAGCCACGCTCAGACACTTGGAGTATGCCGAGGGGAAGGCAGGCATGGCCGCATATTCATTACCTGCAGCAAAGATGGCGATACCACCCTCGATGACACCGTTGGGCGAGCCTGCATTATGGATGAAGTAGTCGAGCGCGTCCTTCTCCAAAGGATAGAGGCCACCCCACTCCTCCTCCGATGCAGGACCGGGAGTGTAGCCCATCATCATATTTGATAGGGCACTGTTGTATCCCCAACTACACTGGAGGATGACAGCACCATTGTCGGCTGCATACTTGATGGCACGTGCCTCCTGAGCCAAGGTGACTGAGTACATGCCGTCGATTACCTGACACGACATGATGCGTACGCCTGTGCCGAGAGTACCATTGCCACCTGCTACACCACATACGCCCTCGCCATTGCCGTTAACGGCGGCGATGGTGCCTGCTACATGGGTGCCGTGGCCTGTATCGTAGGTCTCAGACCAGCAGATCACGGGTGTATTCTTAACGAAGTTGTATCCATAGCGGTCACCGGCATAGCCGTTGCCGTCGGCATCGGTATTGGAATTGTATTCCTCTGCCTCATTTACCCACATGTTGGCTGTGAGGTCGGGATGGTTCCACATGACGCCCTCGTCGAGAACGGCCACGATGATAGAGGGGTCACCAGCTTCGGGATAGATATCCCATGCCTCGGCACAGTTGACATCAGAGCCTGCGATGGTGGGTGCCCACTCCTGTGCGAAGTTATAGCCTCCGTTGTTGACATAGCCCCACTGATGGTACAGACCGGGGTCATTGAAGTGAGCGTTGGAAGTGCGGGGAGCGCTCTTCAGACGTTCGCTGCCGATAGCTACGGGCTTGCGCATGGCGTTGTCAACACGTTTGAGGGTAGTGTTGCACTGCACCTTTGACACCTCACCCAAGCGGCGCAGATTGCTTACTGCTACCTTGAGGTCGGTATTCTTGTCGAAACGTACGATATACCATAGGTGCATGCCATTCTGACGGGCACGCTCCTCATTGCGCGGGTCTACGGGGAACACACGTTCCAGCTGGTAGGCTCCGAGGATACGCAGCACCTCATCGGTAGAGGGTATGCCGCTACGTGTCATCGCAGGAGCCTCGGCGGCCACCTGGTCGAGAATCTCGGTCATCCCGGGATCAAACTTTACGAGCAGCTCTCCGTCGGCAGCACCTTCGGGGATGAGGATGTCCGTCATATCTGTCTCTATACCGCCTGGAGTGGTTAGGTCAACATCGTTACAAGCGGCGAACAAAAGCCCTATCAATAAGGAGTATATAATATTTCTTTTCATATCTTATCATTCTGCTTAATCTTCGAATTCTTCCTTTATCTCATACTTCTCGCGGTAGCCAGGGAAGAAGTTGTAGTAGTACTCGTAGTCGGTAGGCTCATTGTCAAATTTCACGAGCTTGCCGTTAGAGTCAATACCATTCTCCTTCTGCATATAGATGAGCGACTCAGGGAACCAATCGAGCAAGTGGGGATGATAGAGTACCCACTCGGGTAGCTTGCCGGTGAAGAAGTTGAGGTTGAGCGAGAGGTGCTTCATGTTGGGCATGATCTTAGGCATACCTACAAGATTCTTGATGGTGTCGCCACCCCATGCCTCTACATCGGTTTGGCTCCATGCTTCTACACCATCCTCACCTACGGTGAAGTCGGGTATCTGACCTTCGATATAGTTGTTTGAGAGGCGCAACTCCTCGAGCGTGTCCCACAAGAGCAAACGCTTGAGAGCATTGTTCTCATTGGCATTGAAGTGGAGACCGATGCCGTCTTCGTGACTGTCTTTGTCGCCCAGATTTGTTACGGTCCAGCGGCGGCAATCGATGAAGTACAGCTTCTTCAACTTGGGGAAGTTCTCCTTAGTAAGAATTGCCGGTATATCTTCGAAGTTATTGGAGCTAAGGTCGAGTGACTCGAGCTTGTCGCCCAGCTTGACAAAGTCATCGGGCAAGGAGACAAGACCGAAGGCACCAATCTGCAGATGCTTGAGATACTCCAATTCGCACACCTCGCTACCCAACTCGATGCTGAGGAGCATGGTGTTGACATTGCTGTAGATATTGAGGGTCTCGATGTACTTGAGGTAGCGGATCTCCTGAGGGATGCTCTCCTTGGTATAGCACATCATGATGTCGGCCGAGCGTACGCGACCGACAGCAGCCTGGGGAACCTCGCCACTAATAATCTCCTCATCGGTAGCCTCCCACAGGGTGATATTGGGCCAGTACTGCATGTTCTCTGATACCTCCCATGGGCTGAGCAGCTGCAGGCGGTCGATGATGGTGATGAGCGCCAATGAGTCGCCAGCACGGTCGTCAGTAATGGTGGGGGCTGCCTCCTGATTGATGGTAAGCACAGCAGGGCGCTCCAATACATCTTCGGTATTGAGGGGCACGAAATGGATACGAGCTACGCGCTCATCAAACTGGGTGTTGATCTTCCAATCGAAACGTACGGTAGTGGTGCGGGGACGTGAACCACGGTCAAGATCCAGCTCGTAGGTCTTGGGGGTAATCCATTCGATAAGGGGATTGTCTTGATACTCTACCTTTATACCAAAGGGTACATTGGTGGTGACAGTCGCTTCAAAATAGCGGTCGGCAAGGTTGTTGGTCGATGAAGCAATAGACATGACCGAATCTTTCAGGACAATCTGTTTGCCAAAGCCCATTTGTGCAACAGATACTTGGATGGGGGTCTCGCCTATAGTACTAAAACGTAACATAGCGTTGCGTACGCTATTGTCCAATGTGGAGTCTACGATGATGCGGCACTTGGTGTTGCCTATGCCATTGGCAGGTGAGATACTGATCCAAGGCTTGTCTGATACAGCTACCCACTCGGTGCCCGATACTACCTGCAGATATTCGGTACCACCTTCGGCACCGATGGTGAGAGATGGCTTATCAATTTCGAAGGTTATGAAATTGTTCTCATCCTGACAGGCGGCAAAGAACAAAACGGCTAATAATATAATTGTTGTCTTTTTCATATTCAATCCTATATCTAGCTACAAGTGTTACTCAAGATCTAAATAGTCACATCCACGGATGTCCTGTGTCTTATCATAAATGAGCAGGTAGTAACCGGCAGCTATGTAATCGCACACATCGGAGAGGTCGATAGAGATGTTTGGATTATCTTTGATCTCAAAGTAACGGATGTAGGGTGAGATGGTATCCTCTATCTTGCGCAAATCGTTGGAACCTATATAAAACGCAGCTAGACTGGGACAGGTGTAGAGACCTGTGGGCCAAGTGCGTAGGGTGCGGTTACCCTCTTCGTCACGCTGGTGGCGTATGCCGAAGGTCGCAAGATAAGAACAGTCGAGCGGTTCGTAGGGGAACTCAGAGAAACAGTTGTAGCTGAGATCAATACCATAGAGATAGGGTAAGTTGGTAGCCCAAAGGTCTGAAGGCAGATCGGTTAGCTTATTGTAACTGAGGTCGAGGGTCTGCAGATAGTGCGAGTACTTACCTGTCATAGAACCCTCGGGAATACGTTTCATACCATTTCCTGAAAGTACAAGTACGGTCAAGGGCGAACCAGTCTTGAAGAGTACGGCAGGCATCTCCTCCAGCTTATTGTATGAGAGAGAAACTGAAGTAGCATTGATACCACGATGCTTGTCGCCATTCTCAAAGCCGGTAATCTGGTTGTATGAGAAGTCTATATCCTTCATGATATTTACCGACTTAGCATTGAAGATGTCGGGGACCTCGGTGAGCTTGTTGTGAGTGCATGAGAACAACTCCACGTCGTAGTAGCCGAAGAAGTAGTCGTAACCATCCTCCTCACGGTGACCGGGGATATGCTCAATCTCGTTGTAGTCGAGGTATACCTTGGTGAGGTTGATATTCTTACCAAAAGGATGTAGTGTATTGATCTTATTGTTGGTACAGTCGAGCAAAGCGAGTTTGACCATCTTACTCAAGTGCTCGTATGAAGGGAACTCCTCCAAGTTGTTGTAGCCCATGTAGAGCAACTGCAAGCGGGGACCGCTGGTACCATCGATAATGGCTTCCCAATCGCTCTTGAGCTGGGCACCTGTAATGTTGTTGTTGCAAGCGATGTTGAGTGATTGCAACTCGGGCAGACCGGTAAGCATTTCCAAGGGGAGTGCCTTGAGGTTGCGGCAGTTGTATATCTCAATGTCGGTGAGCGATTCCATGTCGGCCCAGCTCCATGTGTCCTGTTCAGCATAGAAGGGCGAATCTTCTTTGACATCGATGAAGAATCCTTCGGTAGTAATGGGTGAGTTGGCGATATAGAGCTGCTGCAGCTTGGTGAGGCGCATCATGGCGCGTGATATGCCAGTAATCTCGTTGGTGAGGTTGCCAAACTGTACGTCCATAAGGCTGATACGGCTACTGGGCTTGATGGGGGCCTGCTTGCCATCACGGTTGATGCCTTCCTGCAAGATATCAGAGAGGCCTTCACGGATATCGCGTCTGAGGAACTTCTCATGGTAGTCCATACGGATGGCTTGGCGTTGCTCAGCAGTCATGTTGGGACCAGCATCGTCGAAGAGGTGACCACCCAACAATTCATCATGTGTACCCAAAGAGAGTACAGCGACCTCAGTGAGCTGACCGATAGCATCGGGAACGATACCACGAGCGCCCATACCTGCTAATGAGAGAGCGACAACGCGACCATCGTTATCAATGGTCACACCAGGCTGCTGCCCCCACATGTCGAGATCTTTGTTGAAGTCCCAGTTACAACCAGGAGCTTCGGCCTCGCCATAGTAACTCCAGTTGGGGCCATCCAAAGCAAGCCAGATCTCTTTCAATGCGAGGTAGTCCTTGATATGTTCGGCTGTCTCGCTCAACTGAATGGTTACTGGGATATTCTCTTGGAGCTGATTGTCTGCAATAGTAAATGTCTCCTCACTATTGACATTTACGGCCTCGAGGGCAGTGCGTCCCTTCTTATCGGAATAGGTAACATAATTGCTGATGCTATATGTGCCAACTTTGAGCCATACAACGGTATCGACGGTGAAGTAAGCTGTCTGTATGTTGTACTCTGAGCCTTCTACCTCGCGGAACCCTTCTTCATAGATCGTTGCTACTTTGCTGATCTCGACACTCTCTTGCGTGTCTTTATTCTTTACGGTGATACTCACCGCCTTAATGTTGCTAAAGGGATATGCACCACTCTCTGCGCGAGTGAAACTCTCGGGTTTGACAAGACGGAACGATGCTTTGCCTCGCTCGGTTACCTCTACAGCCAGATTATGGGTGACAAGTCCGTCAGCAATAATGGTGAATTGTGAAGATACCTGAGTTGACATAAGCTGTTGGTCGAGCCTGTCATAAAGGGTGTAGTTGACCACTCTGTAATCACCGATGAGCAGCTGCAACTTATCGCTACGCAGACCATAGGCGGCATTCTCATTGTTGTAGGAATTGAGTACGAGGGTTTGCTCGATGGTGGAGCCTTCGTTCTGCATGGTTACTTTCACTTTGTGTGCTTCGTGCAGATAGTCTAGGGCACGTGTAGCTACAGGAACGGTGTCGTTCTTGTAGAGCTTGAATTGTACGTAGCCGTAAGCAGCGCCCAAATCATCGTCTTGCTCTGTACAACTAGTAATACTTGCCATGGAACACACAAGGAGTGCCACGATGGCGAAGTGCTTGCTTAATAGTCTATATATCTTTGTCATGTTCATCAGGGCTTAAAGGATAGGGTTGACAACTAATGCTTTGTGGGCTATTTTATTGGCGTCAACAAAGAAGATGATATAGGGCTCCTCAATGAAGGGACGGAATTGAAGAAGCATGTGGTCTTCTCCCTCGGCCTCCATTAAGGTGGGCTCGATGAGATAATCCTCGTCTGCAACATATTGCTTTCCGCTAAGGCCTATTACCTGTATTTCACCATAATCAACGCTAGGATCCCAAACTTCAAGTGAAAGCATGGGGTTGAGAATATATGCGTGGGCGAACTCGAGCTCGGCCTTGAACAGATTGTTGGGGGTGACACCCATTGATTGGGCGAACTCAATCCACATCTCTTCAGTTTCGAGTGCTATCTCGAGGTATTCAAAGGTGGGGCCGTCAATGAGGTGGAAGCTACTTGCTAGAGCACTCTCCTGAACGAATTGGGCGATGAGGTATTGCTCGCACTCTGCCTTTACCTCGAAAAGACCTGTTGCATCGTCGAAGAGGTATGCCGATACCTCGGCAAGGGTCGTAAGGGTGTCGCTGATGCCATTAGGCAATACAAATACGTAGCCTGTACGCTCTGAACCTGTATTCTCGTTGAAGTTGATAGCTACATGACCTAGCTGATCATCACTGACGGTGAACCAAAGAACTGAGTCGGACGATACGAGGGTACAACCTTCTCCTTTGTTGTATGTGGCTCTGTATAGTGTATAGGCATCGTCAAGAACAGATACCGTTGTTTGTATGGGGGCTTCATAGATAGTCTCATACAATGATTCCTTATAGGTGAGTCCGTCTGTAGCAACTCTCAGTGCCCATTGGCTAGACGGCTCTAGGATAACACTCTGTGCATCCATACCCGTATATTGTATATTGAGGCGCATCATGGGTGTTTCCTTATCGCTGAAGCAGATAGAGTCGGTACTGTTATGTTGGCTATACTTAAGATATTCAGCTTTAACACTAAGGGTTATCACGGTGTCAGTACGCTCGATATTGAACCATTCGGCATTCTGGGTGATGTAGAGGTTGTTTATGTCAAATGTGCTTTGGCGTATCACGAGTTCCTGTATACCACTGGTACCGATGGTGACAGTTTGATTGTGCTTATAGTTGACTGTGTCGCAACCTACAATGATGGCATTAGTGATACCAATACGAGTCACGATAGCAATGACACGGCTCTCATTACCCATACGGAGGGTTATGTTTGCCTTGCTCTCGTTGACGCTATGGCCATCGGCATTGATGACGAAAGCTATATTTTGTTCTCCAGCTTTACCACTGGTATCAAGGAACAGACCATCGACTCTGCACCACATGGCATCAGATGTGAGCTGCCAAGTATCGTTAGCCGTAAAGGTTACCTTGATGGTGTCGTTGGGGCTGACGGTGAATGTTTGTGTTTCAGTAGGGAAGCCTGATTCTGTACTGCCCTGGATAATTTCGTCGCAGCCGCTGAAAAGAAGTGTAGCTGTGGCTACAACTCCCAATAACATTTTGTTTATCTTCATATCTTTGGTGTATCGTCTTTGTTAATATCCTTGATTCATATAGATGCGTGCCTCATCATCGCTAATCCATTCGATAGCATGGATGAAGGTGCCTACCGTATTGGTACCTGCAGCCATGCCCGGCACCCAAAGGGTGATATATTGGTAGATGAACTTCTCACATGCGCTGTAGTAGCTGACATAGTTGGTAGGCTGGTAGATATGGAGCATACCATCGCCATAGATGGTGCCGAAGGCTTCACCTGTAGTCACCAAGGGCTGGTCGTCCATCTCGATGAGTGGGTTGAGCGGGTCGTCGTTAGTGAAACGCAGCTTTACATCGTAACCATCGTAGTAGAAATCACGCATAATAATGGTGTTCTCCTCGGTAATGTCGACCTCAGTCTTGATAAGGCGGTTGTAGCTTCCTGTATAGTTGTAGAGGAAGGTAGAGGTGATCATTGCGTAGCCCGAGAAGGCATTGATGTCGAAGGGACATACCTTGCGTAATACGACACGGGTGGTATCGCCACTATAGAGTTCCCACTGGTACTTCTCATCAGCAATGAGGTGAAGCGTGATTTCAGGATCGTAGTCTACGGTGAGGTTCTCTGCGATACCCTTGATGCGGAGGTTACCCACCAACTCACCGGCCTTGATGGTCACGGTGTTTGATTCGAGTGTATAGTGTATGCCTTCGATGGCATTGCTGTGCTTGTCGACAACCTCAACGGCCACGGTGCGGTCTTGGTCGCTTACGGCGGTGGCAGCAATAGCGATGTCGAAAATCTCTTCGCTGTTCTCTACCCCAAGTACGGTGAGGGTATCAGCAAACATGATGTATTCGGGACCCTTATATATGGTGCGCTCTTCATCACAACTGGTAAATGTGGTGAGCATCACGATAGATGCTGCTATGGCGAGTGCTATTTTCTTGTTCATGTGTTGTTCCTCCTTCATTATTTATTGCTTTCGTTGGGCTCGATGTTGGCGTTTGGTGATTCCAATTCGTGCTGCGGAATGGGCCATACAAAGAGTTTGTTGTCTTTGTCAATCTTCAAACTGCTACCATTAGAGAGCGACTGCTCTTGCGGTGTGCGTTCGAAACCTTTGTGCCAACGCTTGAGGTCTTGCAGGCGGAAACCTTCCATGTAGAGTTCCTTCACACGCTCTTCCTCGATGATGTCCATGGCATTGTCTTTGGTGAGTGCTGCCGATGCGCCAGTGCTATAGCGTGCCTTGCGCAACTCTGTAATATCTGCCGATGCTTTGGCATAATCGGGCTTATCCTGTTGTGCATAGGCTTCGGCACGAATGAGGTATTGCTCTGAAAGACGGAATACCTGAGGCTCACATACGTGGAGCATCTGTGCACTCTCAAAGAGACTTTGGTTGCCCCAATACTTGGCAAGTAAAGGCCAGGTGAGGCCGTGACTGTGTCCGGTAGTCACTTGTTGGAAGATTGCATTGTAACGCAGGTCGTTAGCCCCATAAAGAGCGAGTACCCACTGGGCTGGCACATAGTCGGGCTTGTAGGACGAGAAGTCCCAGTTGAAGAAGATAGAGCCTAAGGCTCCGCCATAAGCTGTGGTGGTGAAGCCTACCTTCCAGATGGTCTCATAGGAGAAGTTATAGCGCCACATGTATTCGTATAGGCTGATCTGCTTGTTGGTCATTGACAGATAGTCAGACATGGTGGTAGCCAATGTGCTGGCACTGGCCAACTGGAACTCACCACTCTCGATGAGCAATGTAGCGTACTTGATGGCATTGGCGTAGTCCTTCATGTAAAGAGCTACACGCGCGCGCAACGCGTACACTGTATATATACTAAAGTAGGGACTATCATAATAGGTGTATCCCTCTTCATTATCTTCATCGATTTGCAAACAATCTTCAGCACGCTGCAGATCTTTGATAACAAAGTCATACGAGTCTTTCAATGAGGCACGTACTAGTGGCTCGTCGCTGTAGTAAGCAGTCTTGAGTACTACGCCCAACTCATCGGCAGCCTCCTCGTCGCTCTCGTAAGCCTTACAGAAGAGTTTGATAAGCTCTGAGTAAGCCAAGGCACGAGCGAAGTAGGCCTCACCGCAGTATTGCTCCAAGCGTTCAAAGTCCTCATCGCTGTAGATATTCTCACGCACCTTATCGGCATTGGCCAGCAAGAAGTTGCTGCAACCAATGACATTGTAGAGCGCACCATACACGGAGGTAATCTGTGAATTGGTGGCAAGGATGTCCCAGCGCCACACATCGCCGTAGGTATTGGTGTATCCGTTGACGGCATAGGCGAGGTCGGCCTGCAGGTCGGGCAGCAGGGTGAGGTAACCGCTATAGAGCGCGCCACTCATCCAGGCGTTGTAGATGCCTATGACAGCCTGATTGGCCTCTTCCACGGTGGTGATAGCCTGGTTGGCAGGAATTTCGTCTTGGGGATATTTGTCAAGACACGATGTCAACATGCACATGCTGAGTGCAATGAACAAGGATGTTTTTATTTTTCTGATCATATTGTTATCTTTTCCAACCTCAGATTACTCTGATTTCTCAGATTTCTATTGACTAACAATTCGTGTAATCTGCGGAATCTGTGGTTTTTTATTTTAGAACGACAATTCAATACCAATTGAGAACTGGCGCGACATAGGGTACTGCGCGGCATACACATTGCTGGTCGACTCGGGGTCAATGCCGCTAAACTTAGTGAAGGTCAGCAGGTTCTGTCCTTGCAGGTAGAGGCGTGCGCCACCTATGCCCTTGAGCTTGGCCAAGGTTGAGGGCTGCAGCGTGTAGCTGAGCATGAGGTTCTTCATGCGCAGGAACGAGGCATCCTCGAGGAAGCGGGAGTCCATCTGCGGAGTCACCCCATAGCGAGGGATGTCGGTGATGTCGCCCGGTTTCTTCCAGCGGTCATAGAGCAGGCGCTTCGACTGGTTATACACGGAGTACAGGCCGTTGCCCTCCTCGAAGAAGCGGTCGTTGTTGAACATCCAACGATTAGCGACCCAAGCAAACTGCGTGCTTGCTGTCCAACCCTTCCATGATACAGAAGTACCGAAACCTCCTTGCCAGGGAGCCATATAGGTCTTACCGACGAGAACTTTGTCTGATTCGCGGAATTCTGTGGTGATGTTGCCCTCCTTGTCGTACCAAAGGGCATCACCATTAGCAGGATTTACTCCAGCATAGCGGTTGATGTAGAACTCACCTACGGGATGGCCTACCTTTAGCTTGGTTGATGTACCTGACATCTCATATTCGTCGAGTCCGTTGTAGAGTTCAGTAATCTCATTATGATTGTATGAAGCATTACCATTGATGTTCCATACGAAGTCCTCGGTACGGATAACATCGAGGTTAGCCGAAAGCTCCACACCACGGTTGACCATGGCACCTACGTTGTCCCAACGCTGACCGAAACCGTTATTGGCATACGATTGCGGTACGAGCATCAGCATATTGGTGGTAAGCTTATTGTACAACTCGAGGTCGATGTTGAAGCGGTGCACAAAGCCCAAGTGCAGGGCGAGGTTGCTGCTCCAGAGTTGCTCCCAACTGAGGTCGGGGTTTCCCTCGCTCGAAGGAGCGATACCCGACTCACCATTGTAGATATAACCACCACCTACGAGCGCCAAGTGGTCGTAGTTAGGGATTGATGAGTTACCCGAGGTACCTGTGCTGAGTGCCACCTGCGCATTGGTAATCCAGGTGTAGGGAGGCATAAATTTCTCCTTCAACACATTCCACATGGCACCTACCGACCAGAAGCTTGCCCAACGGCCATTCTTACCGAAACGTGACGAGGCATCGCTACGTATTGAGAAATCTGCGTAGTACTTGTCCATATAGTTGTATTCGCCGCGTCCGAAGAATGAGAGGTAAGCATAGCTCGAATAGCTATTGGCCCATGATGAGGCGTATGTGCCATTTGATAACGTGGTGAGGAAGTCGTTGTTCTGACCGCGTGTCACTACTTGGAAACTTTCAGTACGATAGTTTACACCCTCCTGACCGAGCATGAAATTGAAGTCGTGCACATGGTCTACATTGAATTTGTAGTTGGCGGTATTGGTAGCCGTGAGCTGTAGCGCATTGGCCGATGCTTTACCAGCCGAACCGATGCCGTTGTTGCCAGGGAAGCTGGGCAGTGACTTCATGTCGGTGGTTGAGAGTGAGAAGTCGATACCGAGCTGAGAGCGTACGGTGAGGTTCTTCATCGGGGTTACCTCGGCATATACGGTGCTCAGTAGCTTATATTTTTGATTCAATTGTGGGTTGTCTTCCATCCATTCGATGGGATTCTGCGTAGTGCCCTTCCAAGAACCATCCTTTGATGAAGCGATAGAGCCATCGGCCTTGTAAGGATTCCAGTAAGGAAGCATGAAACGGCTTGCCGAGATGGGGGTATACAGGGTGTAGGCGCCCTCGTCGGCCTGCTGTACCTCCTCATAAGCCATCATCGTATTGGTTCCCATCTTGAGCCAATCACCTGTCTTCACATCGGCATTGCTGCGCAGTGAGTAGCGACGGAAGGTAGAGCCTTGGGCGATACCGTCTTGGTCGTAGAAGTTGGCCGACACGAAATAGTTCATCGTCTCCGTAGCGCGGCTCACCGAGAAGTCGTAGTTCTGCAGCATGGCACGGTTGTTGAAGATGGCCTCCTGCCAGTTGATGTCGGTTTGACTCAGATAGTCGTAGTCCTGTCCCGCATCGAGCCCAATTTCTTTCTCAAACTGGATGCGCTCAGCGGTATTCATCAGTGACCACTCCTTAGCGCTTGCCAACTGTGAGAAACCGGTCTGTGCACGGAGTGTCACCTTGGGCTTCTCCATCTGCGTACCTCGCTTGGTCGTGATTACCACCACGCCATTGGCTGCACGGGCGCCATAGATAGAGGTCGACGAGGCATCCTTGAGCACCGACACCGATTCGATATCGCTCGGACTGATGGTGTTGAAGTCGGCACTCGAGATGGGCACACCGTCGAGGATGAAGAGCGGTGCCGTACCCGAATTGATGGAGTTCGTACCACGTATCTGGAAAGTAGCCGCCTTGGAGGGCTCACCCGAGTTGGAGAGCACCGTCAAGCCCGCCGTCTGTCCCTGCAGAGCCTGGTCGAATCCCGCTGCAGGCACCTCGGCAATCTTATCGGCCTTCACCGTACCTACCGAGCCCGCAATGGTACCCTTCTTCCTTACGCCGTAGGCTACCACTACTACCTCTTCTACCATCTGCGCATCTGAGAGCATCTCGATGTTCAGCGTCTTTGTAGCAGCAGTCACCTTATGCTGCTGCTCTTGCATGCCGAGGTAGGTGAAGCTCAGCGTAGCCTCCTTACCTTTTATCTCTATGGCATAGTTGCCATCAAAGTCCGTGATTACGCCATTAGTAGGATTCTCCAATTGGCGTATAGCCACACCTATCAGTGGCTCGTTATCCTCCTTCGAGATGACGTTTCCTTTCACCACAAAACTCTGGGCCAATACAGTCTGCAGAGCCAGCAATGCAGTCAGAAAAGTCATTGTCAACCTTTTATTCATCGTCTTATTTGGTGTTTTTTTACAATCATGCAAAATTACACATAAAAATCGATTTAGCAAAGTCGGCAGTCAGCTTTAACTATTCAGCGTCCTATGACATGCTTGCTATCCGAACTCTTTCGGTCTGAGCGATTGACATGGTATCTCACGCCAATGACTCATTCATCCAGCGAGATGGGACCTGTGAAACGTTCGGAAGCGGAACCTATACTGAGACGGATGGCGTGAAGATTGCCCACCGGAGGTCGCCAGGACTTCTTACCCTTAGGTTGCCAAAGAAAGCATATTGTATATTCTGCGTTGGGAGCGAGCACACCAGTACTGATGCGCACACGATTGTACCACTGATAGTAGTCGGGAGCGAGCGAATAGGTACACAATGGACGTATATCACTCAGTCGGTTACCCTGTGCATCGTACACTGCCATTCCCAATTTTCCCTCTACAGGCACGTGACTGGCGTTCTGCGCATGAACAGTGATGTATGCCGTGGGTATGAGTTGCGTAGTGTCCTGTTCAATCACTGCGATACGCCCCACATGGGGTATCGTGTTATAGTCCTCGACACGTTCACCCTCAGCACGCGGACGAATGCCCACAATGGCATGTTGCATGTAGTTGAACGTGCGACGCCAATCGGCTACCACCTCAAAATCAAAATATCCATTAAACTCACCACCCCAGCCCCAATTGATGTATAGGAGTCCCTGCTCATCCATGCCACTGCACACGAAGGCATGTCCGCTCGAAGTCCACTGGGGACGAGCGCTGTAATAAATGGGACGGCCTGCTGCCAGCTCTGCCGATACGATACGATGCCACTCATTATCGGTAAAGAAATCCCGGAAAAGGTGGCGCAGCTGAGGCGAGTAGTCAAAGTTGTTAAGCAGCGCAGCTACAACATTTACATCAACAGCCGAACTTACGGCTGGCAAGTATTTCATCTGAATAGCATGTCCCACATCCCGCATCAGGCGAGCTACCCCATCGGCATCCTTCTTGGCCTTGGACGACGTCGAGTAGCTACTGCGCATCTTCTCCCAGTCATAAGTCTCGCCCAACTCTACCTCTGAGATGATTGTATCAGTATTGATAACGTAGGCTCTACAACTTCCCACGCCCTGTTTCGGCCAAGCATGATAATGCATAATCTGCGCCAAAGCCGTGGCTGTACACCCCGTCTGCAACAGCCTGCCGTTCAGTTCAGGACAATAGGTGTTGTACGGTACCCTCTGATGCCATCGCATTTGCACAAGTGGTTCCACAGGCGTTGCCTTGCGCGGTTCTTTCACCTCGGCGCGACCCACGCGGAGTGAGTCCACATAACGTGTGTAGGCTGTAAGATAATCCTTAAAGCTCTGGGATGGATTGGTCTTGAACTCCGAGTCGAGCGAATAGCCAACGATGGGACGATGCGTACGGTCATCACCGGAAACGATGACAAATCCCTGTTTGTTCTCTGGGGCGAAAACATAATATTCGGGCGGTGCATACCGCTCAGCATCGGCATGCAAGGGTGAATAGATAAGATTGAGTGCCTGGAGCGAATTCACCTTCTGTATTTTGTTGCCCAGCTTCTTGGCATAGTAGAATTTTGTCGCCAGCACACATGCCTCACGCTCACTCAGAGGACGCGCGGCTACCGTTACTACAACGACAAGAGATAGCAATATGGCTATTACTCGTTTCATTCTTCTCATACCAATCCGGCCAGGACGATTGAAGTCCCTGCCATGAAGATGTTTCAGCATGACAAAGATACTACACCAGCTCCACACATACAAGACATTCCCGTAAAGTTTTTGCAATAACATAGGCTTTTACAAGGTTCTCAACCTGCAAACAAGAACGGTTCTACAGCTTGCCGCGCCACCGATAAGGCTGAATGAGAATGGCTCTACAGCAACAAATATTCCTTAAAAATTGGGTAGTAGTAGTTTTTTTCGTATGTTTGTGACAAAATTAGACTTACAATGAAAAGACGTATCTCCCTGGTTCTGATGACAGCACTCTTTTGCTGCCTTCACGTAATGGCAAACCATCGCCATGTACAAACCCTCAAAACGGGTTGGAAGTTTACCCGCACCGATGACGCTGCAGCCTCGCTGACAGTCTATGACGACAGCCAGTGGCAGTCGGTAACCGTACCGCACGACTGGGCTATCTATGGTCCCTTCGATGCCAATAACGACCGCCAAAAAGTAGCCATCGAGCAGGACGGACAGAAAGAGGCCTTGGCGCACGCTGGCCGCACAGGCGGACTCCCCTTCGTGGGTGCTGGATGGTATCGCTTACAGTTCGAGGCTCCTGAGTTTACCGAAGGACGCCGTGCCACCCTGCTCTTCGACGGTGCCATGAGCCATGCCCGCGTATGGGTCAACGGACAGGAGGCTGGCTACTGGCCCTACGGCTATAACGCCTTCTACTTCGACATCACTCCCTACATGAAGGCCGGCGAGGTGAACACGCTGGCCGTGCGCCTCGAGAACTACGAGGAGAGTTCACGATGGTATCCCGGTGCCGGTATCTATCGCAACGTACACCTCATCGTTACCGATGAATTGGCCGTCAAGATGTGGGGAACCTATATCACTACTACTGCATTGCGCGACAATTATGCAAGGGTCAACGTACAGGTAGAGCTCGACATGCCCCAGGGCATCAAGCCTGAGGATGTCAGTGTCAAGACCACCATCTACGACCCCGCAGGGAATAGCGTCTACACCACAAGCCTTAATGGCCTCAGCCGCTACGACAAGGGCGTTGTAAACCATCGGGCAATGATAGCAAACCCACAGCCGTGGACTCCCGAGACTCCCCACCTCTATCAGGCCGTGACCGAGGTCAGCAACAAATCGGGTGTCACCGACGTGTATGAGACCACCTTTGGTATCCGCACCATCGAGATAGTCCCTGACCAGGGTTTCTTCCTCAACGGACAGCGCACCATCTTCAAGGGCACCTGCAACCATCACGACAATGGTCCGCTGGGCGCTGTGGTCAATGCCACTGCTGTACGCCGCAAGGTGCGCCTACTCAAGGAGATGGGTAGCAATGCCTACCGTACCTCACACAACATGCCCGAGCCCGAACTGGTGGAGGCCTGCAACGAGATGGGTATGATGATCATGGCCGAGAGCTTCGACGAGTGGAAGCGTGCCAAGATGAAGAACGGCTACAACCGCGAGTTCAACGAATGGATTGAGAAGGATATCGTCAACCTCGTACGCCGCTACCGCAACGACCCCTCTGTGGTGATGTGGTGTACCGGTAATGAGGTGCCCGACCAAGGCACAGGCGACGGCACCAAGGTGTGCCGCATGATACAGGACATCTTCCATCGCGAAGACCCCACACGCCCCTGCACCGTGGGCATGGACCGCGTCGACCTGGTGCTGAAGAATGGCTTTGCGCATATCCTCGACGTGCCTGGCCTCAACTACCGCAGCCACAAGGTGCAGGAGGCCTACAATCGTCTGCCGCAGCAGGTGATTCTCGGCAGCGAGACCGCCTCTACGGTGAGCTCGCGCGGTGTGTATAAGTTTCCCGTAGAGCGCCGCTCCATGGCGATGTATGACGACCATCAGTCATCATCCTACGACCTCGAGCACTGCAACTGGAGCGACCTGCCCGAAGACAACTTCATCCTCTACGAAGACCTTCCTTACGGCATGGGTGAGTTTGTATGGACAGGCTTCGACTACCTCGGCGAGCCTACTCCCTACTACACCAATTGGCCCAGCCACTCATCGCTCTTCGGCATTATCGACCTAGCGGGTCTGCCCAAAGACCGCTACTGGCTCTACCGTAGCCATTGGAACAAGGAGGAGCACACGCTCCACATCCTGCCCCACTGGACATGGCCCGGACGCGAAGGCGAGGTGACCCCCGTATTCGTATACTCCGACTATCCCACCGTGGAGCTCTTCATCAACGGTGTCAGCCAGGGCAAGCGTACCAAGGACCTCACCGTGAAGATTGACGATACAGAGAACGACGAGAGCCGCAAGGCACTCGCCCGCCAGCAGCGCTACCGCCACATGTGGATGGACACCAAGTATGAGCCGGGCACCCTGCGTGCCGTGGCCTACGATGCCGACGGCAATGCCTGCATGGAGACCGAGGTGCAGACAGCCGGCAAGCCCTATGCCATTGAGCTGGTTGCCGAGGAGAACCGTCCTCTCGTAGTTGGCACCGAAGACCTTGCCTACGTCACCGTACGCATCGTCGACAAGCAGGGCCGCCTATGCCCCGATGCCCAGCATCAGGTGCGCTTTACCGTTAAGGGAGCAGGCCACTACCGTGCCGGAGCCAATGGTGACCCCACCAACCTCGAACTCTTCCACGAGCCTCAGATGCACGTGTTCAACGGCATGATGACTGCCATCGTAGGCGAGCAGGGCAAGGCGGGCGAGATTACTCTCACCGCTAAAGCCAAGGGACTCAAGAGTGACAAGATTACGATTAAAGTAACAGAAGAATAAACACAACTATGACAATGCGACGAATTGTTCTCCCCCTACTGATGCTATTCTCGTGCTTTGCCACCACCGTGCATGCCCAACAGGAGGCAAGCACCGTGATTGAGTGGAACGGCAAAAACAAGAGTTTCACCATGCGCCTCGACTCCCTCATCACCCTCAGCTACAAGGCTACCGAGCAGGGAACGCTATACATCTATGCCGACAACCAGAGCATGTACGACAATGTCCCCGTGAGCATTTGGGGAGGCCTGTATGCCGACGGCACCTATAATGCCGACTTCCCGCTGGAGGATGCCGGTGCCTACGGCAATGGGTTGGGCGTGTATGGCAAGATCAGGGTTTGGCCGGGCGACGAGGTACGCTTCACCCTCTCCACCCCTGCCGAGGCTGGAGGCATCATGACCCGCTTCACCCTCAAGAGCCTCTTCTTCAAGGAGGGCTTCGGGGGCGACACGTGGGAAAGCCCCATCGAGCTGACACAGGATGCAACCATCAACGTACCCGTATACAAGAACTATGACGTAGACTATTTGAGCGAGTTCAGCAACGCTACCTTCTGCCGCTTCACCGCACCCACGGACGGTGTTGCCAGCATACTCACCGAGGACTACCTCATCTATTATATAAAGGAGGAGGCATACGGAAGCGAGGAGCTGAAAGCCGTACCACAGGATGTGGCCACCAATGACCACGAATTTGTGGTGGAAAAAGATAAGGCGTATCTCGTGCTCATCCCCAACAACCGCCCTACAAGCATCACGTTCAAGATGAGCAGCGACCGCATTGGCGACAACTGCAAGGCTCCCATAGAGCTGGAGACATTCCCTGCTACACTCGACCTCGTGAAGGGCGACAACTTCTTCCGCATGGACCTCAGCGGCCTTGGCGAAAGCTACATCATGGAGCTTGCCGCAGCAGACGGATGGAAGGGCACCATCACCTACCTGGACAACTGCGACTACGAGTCAGAGGAGCTACAGCCTGCCACCATCGACGGTACGGGAGCCTCCTACATCCTGAATCTATCGCCGCTGTTCATGGGCCATGAGCTTATCATGAACTTCAACGTTACCGATGTGGATGCGGCAAAGGGGGCCGTCACGCTAAAGTTGCGCGAGCCGGCTGCAGGCGAGTGTATGGACAAGGCCATCGCAATCCAGGCAGGCGAGAACCCGTTCAGCGGTCAGGCACGCGACTATTGGTTTGTATACACAGCCGGTCAGGATGCCGAGCTCTCGGTAGCCACCACCGGCACCCTCAAGCACATGCTCTACTCGCGTGGTGGCGGCGACATCATCAACGAGTACAATGTATACCGCATCTATGAGGGGCATTCGCTCTATTTCTGCATCAGCACTGCCGAGGAGGGAAACCATAGCATAACCCTCACAGAGACCCCCATTGAGGCTGGCGACTACTGCGACATGCCCATCTTCTTCAATCTTGGCGAGGACATTGTCATCAAGGACCGTGGCGACAACGTATCCAACTTCCGTCAGTTCACTGCCGAGAAGTCGGGATTCGCCATTCTCGAGACCAGCTCGAAGAATGTAATCGAGAACCATTGGAGCATCTACTTCCGTGACGATTGCGACAGCAAGACCATCGATTATGTCAGCAGCGACCAAGCAAGCGGCAACGCCACTACCCGCACCTATAAGGTGCCCATATTGGAGGGCAACAGCTACATCATCGAGATCATGTCATTCGCCAATGGAGGTGCCGACATCATCTTCACCACCCATTTCGAAGAGGCCAAGGCTGGTGATATATGCGCAACAGCCATCGAGCTCACTCAGCTGGGCGACACCATCGCCGTCAGCAACACTCCCGAGAGTTCCATATGGTACAAGTACCTGGCCGACCGCAGCGGATTCTACACCACTCGCGCCAAGATAGGGCGTGGTTCAAACCTCAGGGTCAAGGTGGGCGACTGCGATGCCGATGCCATCAACGCCTCCGACGACAGCCGCTACAGCAATGCCTACATGGCAGGCTACAAGGTGAGCAAGGTATACGTCGAAGCAGGGCAGACACTCTATATCGGTGTCACCATCAATGCTGACCCAGGCGACGAGGACGGCACCAACTACTACATAGTGCCCACCTTTGCCGAAGCTCGCCCAGGAGAGCGCTTCGCCGATGCCATCAATGCCATCCCCGGTACCAACTATACCCTCACCACGGGCAACGATGCCTTCAACACATGGTATACCTACACGCTCCCTGCCGATGTGGAGACCTCCATCACCCTCACCTGCACTGTGAAGAACTACAGCAGCCTGACCTTCTACACCGATGAGAAGACCTCTCTCTCGGCCTACAAGGGAGATTACACGCAGACCAGCCTCACCAACGAGTCCGACATCATCGTAGGCAAGAACTACATCTTTGCCGCTACGGGCGCTGAGCGTACAATCTACATCAAGGCACCTATCGCTACAGCCGCCGAGCCCGTCACATGGCGCATCGACGTGAAAGGCAATGAGGGGGATGACGATAACCCCAACGAGGGTGATGATCCTAATGAAGGAGACGACCCTAATGAGGGTGATGATCCCAACGAGGGTGATGGTATCAATACCCCGACCACAATCGTGCGCAAGGGCATCTACGACCTCTTCGGTCGCCGCCTTGCCTCACCTGCCGATATGGTGCCGGGCCGCATCTACATCATCGATGGACACAAGGTCGTAGCCAAGAAATAGGGATTTCTGCTACAATGACAAAGTAAGGGGTGTGCCGCTGGCACACCCCTTATTCTTGAATCCGCTCAAACAAATATTATACCGGACGACCAATAAGCGTAGCCGAACTGGCATCCGTAATCTCTACCATCACACGGTCGCCTATGCGGTAGTTCTGCTTGTCGAAGACCACTGTCTTGTTCTGTTCTGTGCGGCCGCAAAGCTGCTCTTTGGAGCGTTTTGAGTACCCTTCAACCAACACCTCGTAAGTACGGCCTATGCAACGGCGATTGCTCTCGGCTGAGAGTTCGTTCTGCAATGCGATAATCTCATTGAGGCGACGAATCTTCACTTCCTCAGGCACATCGTCGGGCAGGTGACGACTGGCATAGGTGCCGGGGCGCTCGCTATATTTGAACATGAAAGCCGAGTCATACCCACACAGACGCATGAGCGAAAGCGACTCTTGATGATCCTCCTCGGTCTCTGAATGGAAGCCTGAGAAGATGTCGGTGCTAAGTCCGCAATCGGGGATGATGCGGCGTATCGCCTCCACACGCTCAAGATACCATTCGCGGGTGTACTTACGGTTCATAAGCCCCAAAATTCGGGTGCTGCCGCTCTGCACAGGCAGATGTATATGCTTGCAGATGTTGGGCACCTCGGCAATGGCTTTCAGGGTTTCATCGCTCATATCCTTGGGGTGCGAGGTGGTGAAGCGCACGCGCATCTCAGGAGCTGCAGCCGCCACCATACGCAGCAACATGGGGAAGGTGATGACCTCACCATCGCGCTCGAAACGGTACGAGTTGACGTTTTGTCCCAACAGCGTCACCTCCTTGTAGCCCTTACGAGCCAGGTCGGCCACTTCGTTGAGTATGCTCTCCACGTCACGGCTGCGTTCGCGGCCACGTGTATAGGGCACGATGCAATAGTGACAGAAGTTGTTGCATCCACGCATGATAGATACAAAGCCCGAGATATGGTTTCCGCAGATACGTGCGGGGATGACGTCGCGGTAGGTCTCTGTTGTCGACAACTCCACATTGATGGCCTTGCCGCCAGCCTCCACCTCAGCCATGAGGTCGGGCAGCGTGAGGTATGCATCGGGACCAGCCACGAGGTCCACCCCATAGTCGTCGATCAGCTGCTGCTTCACACGCTCGGCCATACAACCCACCACGCCTACTATCAGTGAGCGTCCTTTCTTACGCAAGGCGTTCAATGCATCAAGACGATGCAGAATCTTCTGCTCGGCATTGTCGCGTATAGAGCATGTGTTGAGCAATATGGCATCCGCCTTGTCAGCATCGTCGCAAGGCTCATAGCCTGCCATACGCATCACCGAGGCTATTACCTCACTGTCGGCCACATTCATCTGGCAGCCATAGGTCTCTATAAACAGGTATTTTACACCCTCCTCATTCTGTATATCAGCGTTCATAGTCTATATTTTTTCTGTCACGTTCGTTATAAGATTCTCACAACCCTAATTGGGCATGCAAAAATACGATTTTTTACCTCACGAACAAAGAAATAAGTTTCTTTAGACACTGTTTTAGGTCAATTTAAAGTTTGTCTGAGAACAGATACCACCGGGTGTCATGCTCTCAGACAAATCTATAATACGGAACAAGATGGGTCAACGCTTAAACGTCACTCCCTCCACATGGTTGCCTACGTAGATGGGCACAAAGTCGGCCGTCTGGTACCAGCGAGGCTTGCCGGGCATGTCATCATAGATGAGGCGACCATTAATCTTGAGCCCCTCGAAGGTGATGTTCTTCACCTTGCGCTGCTCGTTGTAGCCGTTGATGACGGACATATAGGGCTGCTCGCCACTGTAGCGGATGTTGCGGAAGGTGACGTTCTCGACACCCCGGCCGGGAGCGGTGCAGTACTTGGCATTGTGGCTCACCTTGACTTGGAGCAGCGAACCCTGATGGATGTTCTCGATGCGGATATTGTTGAAGAGCACATCCTTCACGTAGTTGTTGTCACCGCAGTTGATGGCCATGCAGCCCTGGTAGTCCACCTGCGGCTCGCTCTGGCAGATGATGTCGATATTCTCATACACAAGGCCTACGATGCTATCACCCACCTCGGAGTTGCCATGTATACCGATGAAGATGGGGTGTGCCACATCGGCCCAGAGGGTCGAGTTGGTCATGCGCACGTTGTGCACCGAGCCTCCGAAACCCTTGCGGGTGGCATAGGCAGTGGTGCAGTCGTCCGAGGTGCGGCAGAACACACGGTCGTAGAGCACGTTCGACGAGGCAAACACGTTGAGACCGTCGCCCCATGAGGGATGCGAGATGCAGCGCACATCGTGCAGCGTCACACCATCGCTGCCCCCTACGGGACAGGTATTGAGGATGAGTCCGTCGATGCTCACGTTCTTGCTGCGGTGCACGTGGCAACCCTCGTAGCCATTGGCAGGACGAGCCACACCACGTCCTACGATGCTCACGTTCTCGGCATCCTCAATAGTGAAAGTACCCGTAAAGTAAGCACCTCCAGCAAGGTATACGGTGGTATTTGAGGGTACCGCAATACTCTTATCGGTATAGTAGCCGGGGGCGTAGCTGATAAACTGGCGACCCTGCTGGCGTGCCTCGGCCTCGGCCTCAGCCTCGGTCACTGGGGGGCGCGAGGTGAAGAGCAGCAGGTTGTCGGTGATGTTACCGTCAAACTCCACGCTCACGTTCTCGGGTTGGAAGAGGATAAATTGCACGGTAGAGTCGTTCTGCACATTGGCAATGGTGCCGCGGTAGTCGGGACGGATGCGGGCGCTCGTGTACTTCTTGTTCTTGCACACCACACGCACGAAAACATCACCCGTGAAGTCGAAGAAGGCGTAGGAGATCTGCGTCACGCGGTGTTTGTTGTCGCCGATGGGCGCATTCACCTTGGCCATGTAGGTATCGATCTTGGTCCACTCCTCCACCCCACGCGGACGAATGAACACATCGTAGTCGCTCATCAGCGGAGCACCCTCGGGAGCAGGATAGGTGACTATCGAGTGCAGCTTGGTGCCCTCGTGTACCCCCTTCACCACAAATGTCCGGGCCTCCATGCCATCTTTTATCTCACCGCGGCGCTCTGCCTTGCGCTGCAGCTCCAGTAGTTTCTTCACATAGGGCATCTTCAGGCGCTTCACCTTGGTATAGTGCTCGTAGGCACTGTCGTAGATGCAGCGTATGCGGCCACGCTGCATGGAGCCCGGCTCAGTCCAGTTGCAGTAGAGGCCGGTACAGTCCTTCCATGTTTCAAAGGGCACATCGTATCCGAGGTTATAGCGGGCCGTATATTCCAGTCCCTTCATCAGGCGGTTGTCCAGTGCGCCATAGAGGTCGTCACCCTGCTCCCAAGCCATCTCGCATATCTCGCACATGGCCCCGAGTCCCAGTTGGGCATGTGCCTGGTCGCGCCCGGTCTCCTGGCACTGTCCAGTCTCACCGATATAGTTGGGGAGCGAACCATTGTCGTTGGCATAGAGGTAGGTATCTATGGCATGCTGGTAGAGCACGCTATCGCCCAGGAAGATGCCACAGGCCATGCGCAAGCGGTTCACGATATGTCCCCAGT
>CANBEE010000001.1 GCA_947367415.1 uncultured Bacteroidales bacterium | reverse complement strand
TCGTGAGGGAGAGAAATATTTCCCCTTGGTGAAGATTAACCTCATCAACGGACTTGCTCCTGGCATCGCACGCGACCGTGTGCCTTTCGAGCATCTTACACCGCTCTTCCCCGATGAGAAGTTTACCCTTTGCAAGGGATACAACGATACCCTCTCGGCCCGTGTGGTAGATCTCTTCTCACCCATCGGTAAGGGACAACGCGGACTCATCGTAGCGCAGCCCAAGACCGGTAAGACTATCTTGCTGAAGGATATCGCCAATGCCATCGCCGCCAACCATCCCGAGGTGTATATGATTATGCTGCTCATCGACGAGCGTCCCGAGGAGGTGACCGATATGGCACGCAGCGTCAATGCTGAGGTGATTGCCTCTACATTCGACGAACCCGCCGAGCGCCATGTGAAGATTGCCGGTATCGTGCTCGAGAAGGCAAAGCGCATGGTCGAGTGCGGACACGATGTGGTCATCTTCCTCGACTCCATCACCCGCCTTGCACGTGCCTACAACACCGTATCTCCCGCTTCAGGAAAAGTTCTCTCTGGTGGTGTGGACGCAAATGCCCTGCACAAGCCCAAGCGCTTCTTCGGTGCTGCACGTAACATCGAGAACGGTGGTTCGCTCACTATTATCGCCACCGCCCTCACAGAAACCGGTTCGAAGATGGACGAAGTAATCTTCGAGGAGTTCAAGGGAACAGGTAACATGGAGTTGCAGCTCGACCGCAACCTCTCAAACAAGCGTATCTTCCCTGCCGTGAACATCGTAGCATCAAGCACCCGTCGCGACGACCTGCTCCACGACCGACAGACACTCGACCGCATGTGGATACTCCGCAAGTTCCTCTCCGACATGAATCCCATCGAGGCCATGGACTTCGTCAAGGGACGCTTGGAGAACACCAAGGACAACGAAGAGTTCCTCATGAGTATGAACTCATAAGAATTAATTATAATAGCATATACAACTATGATGAACAATTGGTTTGAATGTAAAGTAAAATATGAGAAAACCATGGAGAATGGTCTGACAAAGAAGGTATCGGAGCCATATCTTGTTGATGCCATATCATTCACTGAAGCTGAAAAACGTATCATCGAGGAGATTCATCCCTTCATGACGGGCGAGTTTGTAATCTCGGACATCAAGCGTGCCAACTATAGCGAGGTATTCTTCTGCGATGCCGAGAGTGCCGACCGTTGGTTTAAGTGCAAGCTCTCGTTCATCACCCTTGACGAAAAGAGTGGTGCGGAGAAGAAAAGCAATTCATACGCTTTGGTACAGGCAGGCGACCTCCGCGAAGCCATCAAATATCTCGACGAACAGATGAAGGGTACTATCATGGATTACCAAATAGCTTCCGTGACCGAGACCATGATTATGGACGTCTATCCCTACGATGCCAGCATAGAAGTAAAGTAAGCATGCACATAGCCGAACAAATAAGCCGTCTGAATCAGGAGTTGCCCGAAGGAGTAAGCCTGTTGGCCATCTCCAAATATCATCCCATCGAGGCCTTGCAAGAGGCCTACGATGCGGGGCAACGTATGTTCGGCGAGAATCACATACAGGAAATGGCGGCCAAGGCTGCCGCATTGCCTAAGGATATAGAATGGCACTTTACCGGACATGTACAGACCAATAAAATCAAGTACATGGCTCCGTTCGTAAGCCTCATTCATGCAGTAGACTCTTTCCGCTTGTTACGTGAGATAAACAAGCATGCAGCAAAGCACGAACGCCGTATCGATTGTCTACTGCAGATACGCATAGCACAGGAAGAGACAAAATACGGACTCACCGTCGACGAATGTAGACAATTGCTTGCCAATGAACCTTGGCGCGAGCTACAGCACATTCGTATTACAGGTCTTATGGCTATGGGAAGCAACACGGATGATTTGGAACAAGTACGCAAAGAATTCCGCCAAATCAAACAGCTCTTTGATGAACTCAAGCGCACCTACTTTGCAGATGACTCCTCATTCTGCCAACTGTCAGAAGGCATGACCGACGATTACCCTATTGCCATCGAGGAAGGGAGTACAATCGTACGCATCGGTTCTTTGATATTCGGTAAAAGAGAATATTAAGACAGGCCCTTCTTGCATACAGCTACGGCCAAGGGAAGTCCATACAACATCAAAGAGAATATAGAAATAGCGCTGTCACTCCACCCCAGCAGTTCGAACAATCCTATATAATGCAAGGCCGCCATAAAAAGGGCTGCTACGACAAGTGTTACAAAATAGCCCGAACAGCGAGCAATCTCCGATGTGAAAAATCCTAACAACTCATATTCCGTATGCCACAAGTCTGACAAGCGGCCATAAATCAAGCAAGGCACACACACCACGAGACAGAGCAAAAATAGCCATCCACGTGACAATGGGCCACCAACAATATGCCCGGTAACACTAAGCAAATTACCGTCAGGAGTCAGTATGCCCGACAACACCAATGCCACAAACACTCCAAACACGAGCAACGCAATGCGTAAGGCATGTTTCTGGCGATGTACCAAAGGTAAAGCTTTATGTTCACGCATCAGATGTGCGACATAACGTAGCAGTCCACAGCTACGAACAGTACCCACCATCAATAATATAAGCAGTACATGCGCTAAAGGAGCAGCTGCAATAATCTCCATACTATGCCGTACAAACCAGCGCAAGCTATCTGCGCTAAGCAAACTGGGCATTACTTCACCATTGGGAAGTACGACTCCGTATATACTGGCAATCCACGAAACGAATACCAGCACCAACAAGAGACATATATAAATGGTAGTAAACAAGGGAAGCTGCACTTTGGGTAAGAAACTATATATTAATCATCAGCCACCAGATTGTCCGGTTCAATGATATGCAGTTCGATAGCACGCACAACAAGGCGAGTGACATTAACTCCACGCTGCTCTTCTTCAGGAAACAAACGAGCAATGAGATCAGCTTGCCGTCGCTCCAGCGACTTGGGACTGAAGGGCATTGCACGTAGCGAAGCTATCATATCCTTGGTATATCCCAATGCCAGGTGACGTAAAAATCGCTCGTCGTATTCATCAATCTCATAAGCTATTGCAGCACGATGGCGCATAGACTCTGCATTGACTTCCCGACGGAAACGTTCAACGATTTTTTCCAGTATAGGCTGGTTAAAGACCAATTGTTTTCCATCTATCACACTCTGTATCTCGGCACGCGTGAGCAACTCTCCAGTCTTAAGCACTATACCGCATGCCCCTGCATCAAGTGCATCGACCCAAAGCTTTTCGTTCAGAATCTCGCCCGTAAATATCAGAACCTTCACCTGAGGATAACGTTTCTTGATAGTGCGGCAAATGGTGACACCAATAGTTGTGGAACCACCCAGTCCAAGGTCCAACAAGACCATATCAGGCAACTGTTCTTCCATGAGCGGCCAAAACTCCTCCTCCGTCATTGCCGTGCCAATGACCTGCGCTTCTGGTATCTCATTCCGAAAGATTTCTTCGGTACCCTTCAGTTCGAGTTTTACGTCTTCTACAATTATTACATTATACATACGTTCTTGTCCGTTAAAGATAAAACTTCAGCATGCTTGATGCAAATATAATGCAATTATTCCGCAAATAAGACTAATCTTCTAATTATTTACCCAACAAGAGTTATTTAAGGGGAGAAAGTAAAGGCAGAGTGAACCATATGGCGTAACCTTGGGGAACCGAGTCAGCTTTGATGCGACAGCCGATATGGTTGAAGTAGCTATCGTGCTCGCGGATTATCTGGCGACATACGATATACTCAGTTCCCTGCAGTCGGGAACCTTCAGCACTGCTCATATAAAAGGGTGAGAAGAGGCCCTGCAATGCTTCAGGAGCTAGAGTACGCGAAGTGTTAATTAGAGAGAAACGCACAAAATCGCCATCAGCACTGGCCTTAAGAGTGAGGCTATCTGCTGGAGAAGCGGCAAGAGCCGCATCAATCAGTTGTTCGAGAAGGAAGGCTACCAGATCGGCATCGCAATGCACAGACAAATCGCCACTGTTATCTATGGTGAGTGCTGGTACACCGGGATGTTGACGCATCGCTTTAGCATGATACGACTGGGCACGATGGAGCAACGTTGCAGCCTGCACCACAGAACGACGGAAGGTGACCTCATCCAACTGCCGGGAAGCACAGTTTGCTAAAGTTGTGAAGACGACCCTATAGTAATCGACAAGCTCCTTCATCTGCTGACGCTCATCCTGTCCATCGAGACGTGACACCAGCTGCTTGATGCGATTGGGGTAATACACTGTCTCGTGTTTGATGGTAGAGAGACAGTTATCGAGCACCATATTCTGCACGTGAAGGCGATTTCCCTCATGACGTGCACGTCGTTCTTCATCCTCAACAGATTCAATATCACGATAAACATGTTCTACACGCCCCATGAAGGTATAGATCAGCACAGCCAGATAACCGAGCACTAGCAGCACGCAGAAGAGTACTGCCACGGAGATATTACTATTGTAACGTTGCATACGATTACAGTAGTCAACCAGCGAACGGTCTTCGCTGATGAGTTTATACAGGTCATTATAGATACGGTTATTATAACGGTAATGTTCCCAACGGCGCAGAGCAAGATTGGCCACAGCCATTTCGTTGCGTACATCAAGTATGGTATGATAGTCAGTGGCAAAGTCGCTAAGCCACCAGCGCATCTCCACATCGTTCTCCTCGCCTCGTGTGGCTGTGAGTGGAGCGATATAGGGGTCGGCATACCGACGGTGATGAACATTCAAGTAATAAAGGGCAGAATCAGCAAAGGAGAGAGCTGCCTCGTAACGACCATCGACATTAGCATAATACACGCTATCGGCATAGGCCGAAGCCTGCATCAGGAGAGGAGAATAAGATTCAGCGATATCCTCATCCGAAGAGAGGGAGTTTGCATATATCCCGGAAGAAAATGCAATCAGGCATAGTAATGTCATCAGGCGACGCACTCCTTTGGGCAGACGAAACCAAAAACGGCTTCCCTCACCCACCCGGCTATCGATTCCCATACGACACACCTCAAAGAGAGAGTCGGTTTTTCGGTACTTATCGATGATGCCCTTGCAGTTGAGCAGTCCGAATCCGCTGCCCTTATTCTTGCGTTGAACAGGAGGCAAATCCTGACCTATGGAAGCTGCATCATATACCTTCTCGCTCATGATATGAGAAATATCCTCGGCAGACATCCCAACACCAGTATCAGACACCGACAATTCCACATAATCCCCACATACATCAGCAGCAATGCTCACCCGTCCTCCTTCGGGAGTGAACTTGCGGGCGTTGTCGGCCAACGTATTGAGCATAAAGAAAGTGAGTGCCTTATCGGCCTTGACGACAGCATCTGTAGGCAACACATCAAGCGTGAGGCCCTTCAATGCAAAAGAGGCATTACTTCGGGCTATCATATCAAACACCTCAGACAGGGAGAACGATTCTATATGCAAGCTCACCACTCCTTGGGTGGTCTTGATCCATTGAGAGAGCACTTCATTGAGATTGTTAATTTCACCGGCCAACTCGCCTATATACTCCAACTTACGTGCACGAAGCTCCGCATCGCTCCATACCGTATCGTATTGCAAACGGTCGACCTCACGAGCCATGCGATCGATATAGGGCATCATACCCGTCACCATAGAGAAAGTAGCCTTACGCACCACATTGCCACGTTTGCCTGCTTCTATATGGCGTAGCTGTAGATATACCCTTCCCTCCGTTTCCTGCAAGAGGTCGCGCAGATGCTGTTCATAGCCATTGCCTTTGCGACGTCTGTAACGTGACATGAGTGCTACGAGCAGAACAAAGAGGACAATGCCGCCAAGTACAGTACACAAGAGTAGATTCATCCTTCGTTGCTGACGCATCAGCTCCCAATAGCGATTTTCCAACTCCTTGTCTTGACGAGTCATCTCCAACAAGTCAAGATAGAGGTTGCGATGATAATCCGACGAAGCCTTATCACCCAACCCTGCATAGGCCAGACTGGCCTCCTCATGTAAGCGGCACAGCACATCAGGCACGAGGGTAGTATCCTCCAACATACACAACAAGGTATCAAGCGCCATACCATATTCTCCGATTCTATTATAAAGAGAGGCTGTCTGTACTTTCGCATTCACTTCGCCATAGCGGTCACCATAAGAATGCAGGTACTCCTGAGCTTCTGAAGCCAATGAGAAAACCGCTTCTTCCATACCCTGAGTGAGCTGTGCAAATGAGTTAGGGCGCAACTGAGCCAGATAAGCATTACGTACCGAATCGGCCAACAATTCGGACAATCCAGAAAGAGCGAGTCCCGAAAAATACACATAACCACCCTCACGGCTTTCGCGCAGACAATTGTTAAGATGAGTGTATCGGCGTAACAAACGTAGCTCACGTGTATCACCCTCTACATCAAAGCCTGAGCCACGCATATACTGCACCATAAGCCATTGTGCCGAATCAGCGCGCAACACCTCATCGTCTTGTACCTTATCCATTTCAGCATATGCTTCTGGGCGTTGCCCTATCATGTAATGATGCAAGGCCGAAATCATATACAAGTCGTTCACCGTCGATTGCAGTCGAGCACGTTCGACAGGAGCGAATAGTTCACTTTCCTCCTCAATGTGAGCCAAGCGTTTCATCGCTTTCACACGATTGTTGTAGAAAGCCAGGTTATCTGCTGTTCGCAGATATACATACATACGACCGACATCGGCCACCAAGCGTTCCAGTTCACATCCCGAGAGCCTTTCCACTTCATCATACCACAATAACGCTTCATTGTAATCCATCTGCATGAATGCCACAAAGCCCAACATATTGCATGCCATGGTGCGTCCGTGTTTATAGTGTTCAGCCTCTTGATATGCACTCAGAGCATAGTACTCGGTGGAGTCCAAATTGCGATAACGCCAAGTATACGCCTTGCGGTTCAGTTCATCGGCCGGGTGCGTAGATGCGCCATGTCCTCCATGCGACGAGCAGCCCATCAGCCACACAGCACACAGACAAAGCACTAAATATCTGAAACGACACTTCATTCGAGAGGGCAAGAACATTAATGGATTATCGACGCCTAAACTCCGAGCAAGTGATTGCCGTTGCAATGGCCACATTAAGCGACTCTGAGGTTTCGGCACCTTCCGGGTAGTTGGGAATAAACAGTTTGTGAGTGACGTACTGTTCTGTATGATTGCTGATGCCTTTGCCCTCATTCCCCATGACAATGACACCATTTGCCGACAAAGGCTCCTTATAAATATTCTTTCCCTCAAGGAAAGTGCCATAAATAGGCACTTGCGGACTCATGCCACGGAGGTCGGCCAAATAGGCAGGCAGATCCACGTAATGGATATTGACGCGAGCCACAGCACCCATAGAAGCCTGCACCGTTTTGGGATTAAAAGCATCGACCGTACCGATAGAACAAATCAAATGCTTAATGCCAAACCAATCGGCAACACGTATGATAGTACCCAAATTCCCAGGATCCTGTACATCGTCCAGAGCAAGGCACAATTCTTTCTCAGCCACTCCAGCTAATGCTACAGATTCGGGAAGTTCAAACAAAGCCAGCACCTCTTGCGGTGCTTTCAGAAAACTGGCTTTGCGCAATTCTTCATCGCTCACCTCAATCACCTCTGCTGCCTGGGCATGTGGATGCGCCTTCAACCAAACTTCCGTAGCAATTATCAAGCGGCATACAAAGAGTGGCAACAAATCACCCACCACCTTAGGACCTTCGGCAACAAACAATCGTTCTTCCTTCCGTTTCTTCTTTAGCTCCAACGATTGAATAAGCTTCATTTTTGCTTTGCTTAACATACTATATCAATTAATAGAGGTGAGTTATCAAAAAAATCAATGCAAATCTACAAAGTTTTTTTATTTATTTTCTATCTTTGCAAGATTAAATTACGCGGAGTATGTCTAAATAAATAGATTACTCCATTTTTGCGTAGTCAAAACAAAAGAGATGCATTGGAATAGAAAGAATAGAACAAACAAAAGCATGAAGAAAACGAATAAATACATCATGCTTGCCATAGGGATTATAGCTTGCGCTTTGTCCTCATGCTCTATTTCCCGCCATCTCCCCGATGACTCCTACCTATTGGATGAGGTAAGCCTCATCTCTGAACATGACCAACGACTGGCTTCTTCGCTGAAACCGCTCGTACGCCAACAGCCCAACACACGTACCCTCGGCCTCATCAGGCTTCCGCTGAGAATCTACAGTTTGTCTGGAGTTAAGGACAACTACATCAACCGCACACTTCAGAAGATTGGCGAAAAGCCTCAGATATACGATGAATCGTTGACCCGCAAGAGCTGCGACCGTATGGAGCAGGCACTTGTCAACCAAGGTTACCTAAAAGCCAAAGTTTCGTCGTCCACCACCTTTCATGGGCACAAGGCACAAGTGAACTACTATATTAATCCACAAGATTGCTATCAGATAGCCACCATCGACTACCAATGCGCCGACTCGGCAATCCTTAACATCATCCAAAAGGATGAGGGCAACGCATTGGTAAAAGAGGGAGAGACCTTCAATGCCAACAAGCTTGATGAAGACCGCTCACGCATAACCGAGCTGCTGCAAAAGAATGGGTACTATACATTCAAGAAGGACCACATCACCTACTTAGCCGACACAGTCCGCAACTCAAACGACATCAACTTGCACGTCCGTGTGCGCTCATCAAAAGTGACATACATAGATGAGGAGACCCGTCAGTTCACACCCATACATCCCTACAAGGTTGCCAACGTATCATTCTTGATGCACCCCATCTCATCGGTATCCCAGCAGAGTATCACTTTTGCCGACACCCTTCATCACGATGGATTCCATTTCCTGTACAACAACGAAATGATGCTACGCCCAAGTTCGTTGAAAAATGCATCCATGATAACCCCTGGAACACTGTATAACATCAGCGAGGTAAAGAACTCATACCTTTCATACGGACGTCTTGACGCACTGAAATACACCAACATCCAATTTGTAGAGACTAGCGACACGACTCTTGACTGCCTCATCGCCCTGCATCCAACCAAGAAAATATCAGTAGGAGGGGAACTTGATTTCACCAACACCTCTGGCGGATACGGAGTGTCAGCAGCCCTATCATTCACCAACCGCAACCTCTTTCGTGGTTCAGAGACCTTCACCATAAAAGGACACGGAGCCTACGAAAACATTGCCAACCTAGCCGACTACACCTCCAAGACCTACAGAGAATTCGGAATAGACATGGGCATCAGCTTCCCTCGATTCATTGTTCCGTTCATCAAGAACGAGACACAACGTCGCAGCAAGGCCACCACCCAATTTGACCTGCAGTACAATACGCAGAAGCGCCCCGAGTTTGACCGTGATGTATTCTCAGCCTCATGGGGATATTTGTGGAATAGCAACCAGCAGATACGACATCGTTTCGATCTGTTAGGAATCAACTTTGTATCCGTACCCCGCAAGGATCCGAAGTTCATCAACGATTACCTTAACCAATACAACAGCAAGAACTCTATCCTGAAGTTTAACTACGAGGATTTGTTTATCTTCCGCAGCAACTACAATTTCCAATACACCTCACCCAACGCGGGTATCGCCAAAGACCACTTCGACATATCCCATTCGGTGCGCATAGGTGTTGAGAGTGCCGGCAATCTACTTTACCTAATCTCCAAAGGTATGAACATGAGAACCGACTCGTTGGGCCAATACAGGATATTCAATCTCGCCTATGCACAGTACATAAAGAATGACTTCCAATGGACAATGGAGATGAATTTCAACCAATACAATTCACTCCTTTTCCACATAGAGACGGGCGTAGCTTTCCCCTACGGCAATGCCCGAATGCTCCCCTTCGAGAAGCGTTACTACGCCGGTGGAGCCTACGGAGTACGCGGATGGTCAGTACGCGAGCTCGGTCCAGGTAGCTATGTCAACCGCAACAACACCATCGACTACATCAATCATTCGGGTGATATCAAATTCGACCTCAGCCTCGAATACCGCATGCACCTATTCTGGAAGTTCAACGGAGCATTGTTCATCGATGCCGGTAACATCTGGACCATGTACGACTACGACGACCAACCAGGCGGTGTCTTTCAGTGGGATAATTTCTACAATCAGATTGCTGTAGCCTACGGAACAGGTATTCGTGTCGACCTCAACTTCCTCATACTGCGTTTCGACATTGCCATGAAGGCCATCAACCCAGCCTTTGAGGGAAAAGACCACTACCCCATCCTCAACCCCAGCCTAAAGCGCGACTTCGCATGGCACTTTGCAGTCGGTTATCCCTTCTGATAAAGAGCAGGCCGAGGATATTATTGAAGAAAACAAAAAAGAACATATATGAAACTGAAATTCATTTGCCTTGCCAGTGGAAGTAGCGGCAATAGCTTCTACTTGGGTACCGAAAAATACGGTATCCTCATCGATGCAGGCATACCCGTACGCACCATCAAAGGTGCGCTGAAAGATGTCGGTATCGACTTCGAGTCCATAATTGCGGTCTTTGTCACCCACGATCATGCCGACCACATCAAGTCGTTAGGCACCCTGGGTGAGAAATACAACATTCCCATTTATGCCACCCGCGAAACCCATGTAGGCATCAACAAGAACTATTGCATGACACAGAAGCTCGTATCATGCATGCGCTACGTAGAGAAAGATGTAACGCTCAACTTCCGTGATTTCCAAATCACCCCTTTTGAAGTGCCCCACGACGGCAACGACAACGTAGGCTACTTCATCCAAGCTGAGGACAAGCACTTCTGCTTCATCACAGACATAGGTCACATCACCGACACCGTAGCCAGCTACATCACCCGCACCCAATACCTCATCATCGAGGCCAACTATGACGAGGAGATGCTCGCTCATGGCACCTACCCCCAATACCTTAAGGAACGCATCTCGGGTCCCAACGGTCACCTAAGCAACAAGGCTACCGCCAAGTTCCTAGCCAATAACCTCACCGAAGAGCTCAAGTACATCTGGCTATGCCATCTGAGCCGCGAGAACAATCACCCCGAACTCGCCTATAAGACCGTCGAGTGGGAGCTCCGTGGTGTCGGTATCATCCCTGGGAAAGATCTCTATCTATCGGCTTTGAAGCGTACCACCCCATCTGAACTCTACATATTCGAGTAAGCTACAATGAAAGTACAATCATTCATCTGCAACATGCTCCACGAGAACTGCTTCGTGGTATACGATGAGTCATCACGCGAAGCCGCCATCATCGACCCCGGCTTTTACTGGGCCAATGAGCAGCAACAACTCACCGAGTTTGTCCGTTCCCAAGAGCTGCATGTGAAATACCTGCTATGCACTCACCTGCATTTCGACCATATTTTCGGTGTCCCCTTTGTAGAAGACACCTTTGGAGTAAAGCTCAGTGCCGACCTTTCTGATGCCCCATGGATTGACAATTTCGACAATTCGATATCCCGCTTCGGGATTCGTGCAAACGGAGCGCCCCGTCCTGTGAGTCATCCTCTGCACGATGGCGACATACTGTCCTTAGGTTCAAGCCAATTGGAGTGTATCTCCACCCCTGGCCATTCGGCCGGAGGCATGTGTTTCTATGCGGCTGACAGCAAAATTCTCATCGCCGGAGACACCCTGTTCCAAGGCTCTATCGGACGCACCGACTTCACTGACGGCAATTATGCCCAACTCATTCAATCCATACAGAGACGTCTGCTCACACTGCCTACCGACACCATTGTCTACCCTGGACACGGTGCCCCCACCACAATTGCCGATGAGATGAAGTATAATCCCTACCTTTGAGAGATGTAGTCAAAAAGATCTATCATAACTCGTAATCTTGAATTAACCTTGCATCCCATCGCCCATTTCCGTAGCGCCTTCCCCACAAAGTTCGGCATACCGCGACAAAGCGGCATTGTCACCGAATTACGTGGCCGTATAGTCTTTGAGTCACCATACCGTAACATCGATGCCCTCCGCGGTCTCGACGGTTTCGACTACCTATGGATTATTTGGGAGTTCTCGGCCAACCGGTCACGCGAGGAGCGAGGAGCCACTTCGTGGCAACCCACAGTACGCCCACCACTCCTGGGAGGCAACATGCAAATGGGCGTCTTTGCCACCCGTTCGCCCTACCGTCCCAACCCGATAGGGCTTTCATCGGCACGCATTGAACGAATTGAGCTTAGCCCCACCGAAGGCCCCGTAATCCACGTATTAGGTGCTGACCTCATGGACGGAACCCCCATCTACGACATCAAGCCCTATATCACTTATGCAGACAGTCATCCCGAGGCTCGCAGCGGTTTCGTCGACGAACATCCGTGGCAAGAGCTCACCGTTGAGTTTCCCCAACATTTACAATCCCTCTTCAGTCCAGAGAGCCTGCGTGCCCTCATACATGTACTATCTCTCGACCCACGGCCCTCATACCACGATGTACCAGAAAAAGTCTACGGCATGCCTTACGAAGACTACGACATCCGTTTCACCGTAGCCAATCGCACACTCACGGTGCGCAATATCATCAAGAAAGGCTCATAATAATACTTTAAACAAATAAATGAGACATAGAAATCGCAACTTCAACACACTCTCAAATCAGGATTCCTCTGATTATAAGGATCTAGAGAATCATATGGATAGCAAATAATCACCACATTAGAATCACCATATCAACATCCACATCAGCGTTCGAGCCATGCCATGAAGTCGTCCACACGAGAACGGCTTACGGTGAGTTCAACGGGAGAATCTACAAAGGGGATGATTCTGAAGCGTCCGCCTTGCTTGACTATGCTTTTTATTCCCTTGGAAGCTATGATACAACCACGTGAGATCTTGAAGAACTTGTCAGGATCGAGAACTTCGGCTACTACGTCGAGCGAAGCGTCTAATATGTAGCGACAGCCAGCAGAGGTAACGACATAGTTGCACTTCTCTTCTGAGCAGATATAGGCAATTTCGGCTGTTGGTACTGGTACGATACGGTCGTTGAACTTCACTACCAAACGCTCTCGATATCGCTTTGGCTCAGCAAGGGTATTCATCACTGCATTGAGGTCGGGCTTCTCGCTTCGCGTACGACAGCGCGAAACAGCTCGCAATAAGGCTTCAGGGGCAATAGGCTTGAGCAAGTAATCGACACTTCCTGCCTCGAAAGCCTTTATGGCATAGGTATCATAAGCAGTTGTCATGATGACATGAGCATCGACATTGACTTTGCGGAATATCTCAAAACACACGCCATCGGCCAGTTCAACATCCATAAAAAGGATGTCGGCCTTGTGAGAGGGATCCTGTAGCCACTCTACGGCACTGGATACTGAGGTAGCAGTTCCCACTATTGTAAGGTCGGCACAGTACTGTCCCAGCATCCTCATCAGGTTGCTCTGTGCCATTATTTCATCTTCTATAATCAGTACGGTCATATCTTGTTTATGGTTTATAGTTGAGGGATGAGGGATCCATTCGGCTGGCCAAATTTTCAATTGTCAATTCTTAAAGCAGTGGTATGGCCACACGATAATACTCTGCAGTGCTTTCGATGGCCACATCTTGCGTCGATAAAGTATGGTAATGTTCACGTATGTATTTCTGCCCGAGTCCTGTCGACGTTGCACGCGTATATTTCGGCAACACGTTATTTTTTATTATAAGACAATCATCTGTTGCCGATATGAGAATACGTAGTGGATTAGCTGCATTCACCGCATTATGCTTAAAGGAATTCTCCACTAGCAGTTGAACAGCACAGGGTACCACCATACGTCGCATTGCCGTATCGGGCACATCGTAGCTTATTTCAAAACCATTAGCAAAACGAACCTTCTGCAAGGCAACATACTCCTTAATGAATTCAATCTCATCACGCAAAGGGACAAGAGCCTCATCCTCGCATCGCAACATATAGCGATACATGTGGGCAAGCTTGTGTATATAGTTGCTAGCCTGCTCGGTACGTTGCTCACACACCAGTCCATCAAGGGTATTGAGTGAGTTGAAAAGGAAGTGGGGATTGACCTGTTGCTTGAGCGTTGCATATCGATACTGAGCTTGCGCTGCTCTGATACGCTCAAGCTGCATAGCCTTACGTATGGAGAAGATACTACCTACCAATATCACGATGCAGCAGATGGTAGTCTCTACGAGGAAGGATGCGATAAAGTAGCGCAGGAAAGTATCGAGTTCGACAGCAATGGAAATCGTCCCCTCACGTGTGATGCTAAAGCACCACGCTCCCACTGCTGAGATGACACTCACGAAGGCCATATAGCCTAGCCAAACAAGAAGTTTATGTCCCGATTGGCTCAAACGTTGAAGTCGACGAACACAGATTATGCTGAGGCATACGTAGGTAATGAGAGCAGGCGAGCTGGAAAGTATCTTCCAAGCAAATTCCATGACACTAGTACCAGCATATAAAGGTGACGAAAAAAGCATGGCTGCTCCTATACGCAAAGCCAATATGACACCAACGATGACAAGTGTCCATCTGAGCTTCGAATCAGATCGCGACAAATCGGTCTCCTCCACTCGATTCTTCTTACTGGTGAGGCGAGATAGTAGAACAAGGGTCCATCCCAACAATTCCGTGGTCAGTACGGTGGAGAAGATTCTTGCGGCTACCTCCACATCAACCAGATGACGGATTACTCCAGCGCCTAAAGTACCAACGACAAATCCCACGACATTGACAACAATTACCATCACTGCAATAATGTCAATAGGCATGCCTTTCTTGAGACACAGAATCACCGTCATAGTCATGGTAAAGATGGTCAGTGTAAGCGCATCATCCATCCCAGCCCATTGGCAGACAATGACCACCAAGGCATGCAATAAGGCAAAAAGATGTATCACCCCCGAGGATTTCATCGTTCTCAGCATATCTGTGCAAAGTTTACTTTCTGGGCGTAAAGATACGATTATTTTCTGATTTCACCGATTCTTTTAGCGTCTTTGTGCAAAAAACCATTCGTCACGCATTCGAGGCAATTCATCATAGTAAACTTGCAATTCGTCGGCAACAATGCCCCCGAAGGGGGTAGCATACAAAAAAGATTCCTATTTTTGCATAAATAAAAGTAATGTCTTTAATGGCATTTACTTCAGTAAACTGACATAACCAAACAAACGAAAGCGCACATACCATGAGCACTAACCGTCTATCATTTTGGCAGCTATGGAATATCAGCCTCGGATTCTTCGGGGTGCAAATAGCCTATTCGCTCCAAAGCGCCAACATCAGCCGTATCTTTGCCACCCTTGGAGCCGACCCTCATAGTCTTAGTTACTTTTGGATACTCCCTCCCTTGATGGGCATGATTGTACAGCCTCTCGTGGGCAAGTATAGCGACCGCACTTGGTGTCGCTTCGGCCGCCGCATCCCCTATCTCTTCATAGGTTCTCTTGTGGCCATTCTCGTCATGTGCATGCTTCCCAATGCCGGTAGTTTCGGTTTTGCCGTAGGTGGTGCCATGGTATTCGGACTCATAGCCCTAATGCTACTCGACACCTCCATCAACATGGCCATGCAGCCTTTCAAGATGCTTGTAGGTGACCTCGTACGCGAAGAGCAGAAGAGCCTTGCTTATTCAATACAGAGTTTCCTTTGCAACGCAGGTAGCCTTGTGGGCTATATCTTCCCCTTCCTCTTCGCATGGATAGGAATTGCCAACACTGCTCCTAAGGGTGAAATCCCCGACACCGTGAAGTATGCCTTCTACATCGGTGCCGCCATCCTTATCCTCTGCGTGCTATTTACCAGCGTTAAGGTGAAGGAGATGCCACCGAAGGAGTATGCCGAATTCCACGGCATCGACCTACAAGCACAAAAGGAGAAGTCGCCCGGTATGCTCACCCTGCTCAAGAAAGCTCCCAGCGTATTCTGGACAGTAGGCCTTGTACAATTCTTCTGCTGGGCAGCCTTCATGTATATGTGGACATACACCAATGGCGCTATTGCCGACACCGTATGGGGCACCACAGACGTACGTTCTGCCGAATACCAGGATGCAGGCAACTGGGTAGGTATCCTGTTTGCGGTACAAGCCATAGGTTCAATGTTATGGGCACTCCTTATCCCACGATTCAAGAATGTGAAGACTGCCTATGTCGTAAGCCTTCTATTAGGAGCTGTTGGATTTGCTTCGGTTTATTTCATCCACGACCAGCACTTGCTCTTCATCTCCTTCCTGCTCATTGGAGCAGCTTGGGCTGCAATGCTTGCCATCCCCTTCACTTTGCTTACCAATTCGCTTTCGGGCAATCATATAGGAACATACCTAGGCCTTTTCAACGGCACCATCTGCTTGCCCCAAATAGTAGCTGCAGCATGTGGCGGTATACTACTCAAGATGGTAGGAGGAAGCCAAGCTAGCATGTTCATCATTGCAGGTATCCTGCTTGTGTGTGGCGCTGTAGCTGTATATTTAGTAAAAGAAAAACGAGTATAACCAAACATTTATATTAATATGAATAAGATTAAATTTGTATTAGCCGGACTGATGCTGTCACTCCTGACGTCCGCGCAAGTGTTTGCCCAAGGCAAATACAAGGTACAAGGCGTAGTCTACGATGAGCTAGGCCCCGCCGTAGGTGTATCCGTAGTGGAAAAGGGCACCACAAACGGTGCAGCCACAGGCCTCGAAGGCGAGTTTGCTCTTACTGTAGCTGGCCCCGATGCCATCATTGAAATCAGCTACATAGGCTACACTACACAGAGCTTCAAGGCTTCGGCTATGCCCAAGCGCATCACGCTCGTTGAAGAGACTACCAACCTTACCGACGTAGTAGTCATCGGTTACGGTTCTCAGAAAAAGAAAGAGGTGACAGGTTCTGTAGCCTCCATCAAGGCTGAGGATTTTAATGCCGGTATCAAGTCGAGTCCCGTGGGGCTCCTGCAAGGTAAGGTAGCTGGTTTGAATATTATCAAAACATCATCAGACCCCACATCTACTGGCTACAACATCCAGATTCGTGGTTTCTCCACTCTTGACAAAGGTGCAGGTACCTCACCCCTCTTTATCGTTGACGGTGTGCCTGTAAGCAACATCGACAACATCTCTCCCAATGAGATTGCCTCCATGGACGTACTCAAGGACGGTTCGGCCGCTGCCATCTATGGTACGCGCGGTACCAATGGTGTCATCATTATCACCACCAAGCGTGGCGACAGCTTTTCTGACGTAGCTACCACACGCGTGGAATATGACGGCTACGTATCTGCCTCCATGCGTAACGGTGATATGGGAATGGCAACAGCTGAGGAGTTCCGCAACCTCGGAACACTCTCGAACGGAGCCATCAGCCCTGTCATCCAGTCTGACCAGAACACCGATTGGGTAGGCGCTCTTTGCCGCGATGCAGCTTTGGCACACAATCACAATGTGGCTATCGTAGGTTCTTCAAGCAAGTTCAACTACCGTTCATCACTTACTTATAAAGATGCACAGGGTATCGCTCTTAACTCAAACCGTGAAGAGATTATCGGAAAGCTTGCTGCATCGCAGAAGGCCCTTGATGGTTGGTTGGAGTTGCAGTACGATCTCTCTTACATGCACTACCGCAACGATTATTTCTGTGGTGACTTCAAGCAAGCAGCCACAATGAACCCCACCTACCCCATCTACGATGCTGCCAATGCTAATGGTTTCTTCATGCCTGAAGGTACAGGACAGTCAAACCCTGTAGAGCAAATGATGCAGAAGGAGTCATACCAAGATGGTAATTACTTCCGTGGTTCTGTAAAGGCTACGATTAACGTAAAGCCTGTAAAAGGAATGCTCCGCATCAATGGATTTGCAGCAATAGAGGAAGGTGACAACCGCGCATATTGGTATAACAATACCATCAACACAGATCTTGCAGGTTCAGGAAAGGCTGGTCGCAAGAACGACATGAGCTTTAGTAAACTTTTTGAACTCACAGCAGACTATATGCGCACTTATGGTCGCCATAGCATCACAACTGTAGCAGGTCTCTCTTACCAGAACTTCCTATACGATGGCAACAACATCGAAAACAAGGGATTCCCAACCGATGATGCCAAATACTATCAGATTGGTAATGGTGATGCATCGAAAGACTACTTAACCGTAGGCTCTTACCGCAACTCAAATACACTGGCTGCAGCCTTCTTGCGTGCTAACTATAACTTTGCCGACAAATACCTGGTATCAGCATCGGTACGTCGCGAGGGTTCTTCACGCTTCGGTGCCAACCACAAGTGGGGATGGTTCCCCGCAGTGAGCCTGGGTTGGAGAATCAGTGGAGAGAATTTCATGCGCAACCAAGACTGGTGCAACGACTTGAAGCTCCGTGCTGGATTTGGTGTCACAGGTAACAACCTCGGCTCTGACCTCCGTTCTGTAGCCATGCTTTCTAATGGTGGTACTTTCTGGTACAACGGACAGTACGTATATACTTATGGTGTAAGTCAGAATGTAAACCCCGACCTCCGTTGGGAAAAGAAATATGAGTATAACCTCGGCTTCGACTACTCATTCTTCAACAACCGCGTTTATGGTAGCCTCGATGCATACTATCGCCAGACACGCGACCTATTGTGGGACTACGAGGTACCTACACCTCCCTACCAGTATACCACACTCTTGGCGAATGCTGGACAGATGGACAGTTATGGTGCTGAGCTTGCTGTAAGCATAGTACCCGTACGCTCAAAGGATTTCACATGGATAACAACTCCTACCATCTCTTACAACAAGAACTACATCACTAAGCTCTCTGACCCCTCTAAGGGATTCAATTATAAGGAGACCACATCGGGTGGCGTTGGCGAGAATGGTATCATGAACACCAACACTCAGATTCTTACCGAAGGTCATCCCGTAGGTTCATTCTACGGTTACAAGTTTGCAGGATTCAAGAAAGACGGTACATGGATGTTTGAGACACCTGCCGGAGGTTATAAGGACGGAGGCACCGTATCAGAGGTTGACCGCCAAATAATAGGTAGTGCACAGCCTTGGTTCACTTATGGTTGGAACAATATGCTGAAGTATAAGAACTTTGACCTTTCATTGTTCTTCCGCGGCGTAGTGGGCAACAAGATTCTCAACCTCACTCGCTGGGCTTATGGTCCACAGCAATCACAATCATCCAACGTGTTCATTAAGGATGCAATAGGAAACAATGTAGTGTACTCTGACAAGGGCCACTTCTCAGACTATTACCTTGAGGATGGTTCATACATCAAGCTTGACAACATCACCTTGGGCTATAACTACAAACCCGTGAGCAACAAATATGTAGAGAACATGAGATTCTATGTCACTGGACAGAATCTGCTTACCCTCACCAAGTACAGTGGACAAGACCCCGAAGTGAACACCACTGGTGTTTGGGATGCAGGTATCGACTACTGCGACTTCTATCCAACAGTGGCAAACATTCTTATTGGAGTAAACATCAGCCTATATTAATAGATAAGTATTATGAAAAAGATAAGTTTATTATTCGTTACCGCACTTTTCTCCCTGGTCGCATTGACCTCATGTGAGGATTTGCTCGAAGAAAAGAATTATGGTAATCCTACCGTAGACTCTATGATGGGTTCTGAGGAGAACGTTGTTCTTCTCGTAGGACAAGCCTATGCCGACATCAAGTGGTTACACGACCACTGGGGATATTGGGGAGTAGCCTCACTCACCTCTGACGAGTGTGTTTGCCCCATCCGCATGCCGGGTGAACACTGGAAAGACAGTTATTACTGGACACGCCTTAACAACCACAACTGGAACTGGATGGGCGATGCTTTCAAAAACATCTGGAACACTACCATCTCGGGAGCTGTACTCTGCAACAAGCTGTTGGCGACATTAGCCGATGCTGAAGAGTCTATGAAGCCTGAGATATACGCCCAATATGTAGGTGAACTCGAAGTGTTACGCTCATACTATTATTACATGCTTTTCGACTGCTTCGGACGTATCCCCTACCTCGAGGAGTTTGTTGATAAGACCGAGCCACTCATGGAGCCCGAGCAGGTATGGTCACATCTGGTCAATTGCCTTGAGCGCAATGCCCCTAACATGGCAGTAGTGACCGACGCCAACCGAGCAGCCAACTACGGCCGTGTGACCCAAGGTTTTGCATATGCTCTCTTGGCACGTCTATACTTGAATGCTGAATCATTCGGCTGTACTCCCCAAAACATCAACTTGGCAGACAACAATGAATATCGCAACGATTTCGTAAAGATTCAGTCAGCTACAGATTTTTACACCAATGCCGTTGCATGCTGTGATTTAGTTATCAATTCAGGTTCATACTCTATTGAGGAGGATTGGTTTGCCAACTTCAAGATTGACAACAGTGCATCTAAGGAGAACATCTTCGTCATTGTGGAGAACGGTAATGGTGAGTTCGACCATCGTTACATTGGCAGTATGTCAAACAAGTTACGCGTTCCCATACTCACATTGCACTACTCACACCAGTCTGTGTATGGTATGATAGAGAAGCCCTGGAACGGATTTGCAGCTCGTCCTAAGTTCATGGAGCGCTATAGCGAAAAGGATCTCCGTGGTCCTGGTCCAATCCCTCCTGCTGCTCCCGAGCCTCCTGCCCGCCCCGACAAGATGACCGATGCTGAATTGGCAGAATATAATAAATTGCTTGAAAAAGAGTATCATGGCCCGCTCAAGGAGTATGCAAAGACCGTTCAAGGGTATGGAACACAAAGCGCCAAGCAGTGGGGTTGGTTCATTGGTCCTGTTTTTGACAAGAACGGTGAAATCATTCTCGACGAAAACAAGATTGGCTCTATCTGCCGTATCGAGATTGCTTCATTGGAAGCTGCCAACTGGTACGATGGCGCACGTTGCACCAAGTATGAAGTAGATAAAGCTGGGCAATACCAATATGCAGAGAACGACTTTGTGCTGATGCGCTATGCCGACATACTCTGGATGAAGGAGGAGGCAATTCTTCGTGGCGGACAAGGAACCTCAGGCTTCAGCACAACTGATTTCCAAAAAATGCTGAGCCGTACTATGGCTTACGAGAATAATCCAAAAGAGGCCTATGCCAAGGAATATCCCGGTGTAGTGAGTCTGCAACTCGATGACATCCTCGACGAGCGTGGTCGTGAGTTTGCATGGGAGTGTGTGCGTCGTCGCGACCTGATCCGCTTCGGTAAGTTTGCAGACAACACCTACGTAGACTACGTAACCGCAAAGGATAAGTATCGCGAATGGTTCCCCATCCCCTACTCTGTACTGGAGAAATCAAAGATTAATGAGGAGACGGGCGAGCGCTACTGGAAGCAAAACGAAGGATATCAAGACATCTAATCTATATTAATTTAATTGTTAAACTATTCATTTTTTGTTAAACTAAAACAAAAGCATTATGAAAAAAATTTTGATGAGTATTAGTGCATTGGCACTGATGTTTGTTGCCACATCTTGCGAGCCTGAAGAACAGAAAGGCAATGGTGGTATTGACTTTGACGAGATTGCTCTCGATGGTTTCTACGTGTACGGAGAGGCTACCGGCTCTGAGGACATCACAGCTGACTATGGTATGGCTGCTGGTCTCAACGAGGTAACTGCCGAGAAGCGTGGTGGTATGTACGAAAAGTACATCGTGCTCGAAGGTGGCAAGGAGTTCTATCTCGTGCTCAACGAGGCTGGTAAGTACACCAACTATGGTGCTACTCTTGAGGAGTACAACGTAACTGAGCTTGCTGACAATCCTGGCCTTGCAAAGGTTAAGCGTGGTAAATTGGTTATCGGTGACGATGCTCCTGCTATGAAGGTTGACCAGACTGGTCTCTATCACATCGTACTTGACCTCAACCTTGAAGGTGACCTTCTGTATCCGCAGATCGTAGTTGCCGACGTACAGTGGGGTGTTCGCGGTGCCATGAACGGCTGGGGCTTCACAGCATTCGACGCTGTAGAGGTAAATGCCGAGACTATGACTTGGAAGATGGAGAACGTTGACATGCCTGCAAATGGTGAGTTCAAGTTCGCTTACGGCCACGGCTGGAAGATTCAGCTCGACGACGCTGGTAACGTAAAGGCTAACACCAACCTCGGTATGGAGTCATTGCCTAACGGTGCTAACATCAAGGTTGAGAAGGCTGGTCTCTACACCATCACATTGACCTACACCTTGAAGGGTGGCGATATCGCTAACGGTTACACCTTCACCACTGAGTGCACCAAGGAGTCTACACTTCCTACTGAGCTCTACATGATCGGCCAGGACTTCGGTGGTTGGGATTGGGCTTCTGATGGCGTCGTAGCTCTTACTCCCGTACACAGCCACTCTGGTGCTTTCTGGACCACACGTTACATCACTGCAGCTAACGGCTTCAAATTCTGTCCTAAGAAGGAATGGAGCGGTGACTTCACCAACCTCGGCACTGATACTGGTTACACAGTTGACGGTGGCAACTGCTTCGTAGCAGAGGATGGTTTCTATACTATCTACATCGACCTCGCCAACAATATCATCGCTATGGAGCCTGCTGCTGTTTACGGCATGGGCGACTGCTTCGGTGGCTGGGACGTTGCTAAGGAAGAAAACAAGTTCGTAGCTGAGGGTACCACACTCGTATCGCCCGCTACTGTAGCCGATGGCAATATCCGCATGTACACCGCTGCTCCTTCAGCAATCACTGGTGTAGACTGGTGGCAGATGGAGTACAACGTATTCGATGGCGTTATCGTATACCGCGCTGCTGGTGGTGATCAGGCTGCTGTTGCCGCTACTGCAGGTCAGAAGGTAACTCTCGACTTCAACGCTGGTACTGGTTCTATCAACTAATCAGTGATAAACTAAACAACACAGGGGTGCCCTCAGTGGGTGCCCCTTTTGGCCTAAGGCCTTTGATCGGGCCTTAGGTCGCTACAATAAAAAAGGATTTACCCTTATGAAACGCTATATTCTATTTGCTCTTGAATTATGCTTCTTGGCATTTCTGGCCAGCTGCGAGCCACAAGTACCAGTCACGCCCGAGGAAGAGATAGACCTAAGCAATCTGCCCTACGGGCTCTCAGGCTATTCGCTCACAGACAATGGCACACCGAAGGCCGATGAGCCCTGCATTATCTACTATAAGGCAGGTGGCGGATTCCCTTTCAGTGGGTACACCGACGTGCTGTATGCACACATTGGTATCGTGGAGTTCGAGTGGAAGCATGTACCGGCCGACTGGAATACCAATCTGGACCGATGCCGCTTCACCGCCACCGACGTACCCGACGTGTGGATGCTGCGCCTTGAACCAAGCATCAGAGAGTGGTTCGGTGCCTCACGCACTGAGGTGATAAACAAGATAGGCGTGGTGGTGCGCAATGCCGATGGCACCCGTCAGACGGCTGACCTCTTCTGCACTGTGGAGGACCAGCAAGGCACCGCTTATGATGAAGTGGAGCATGCCGTTATGCCTGTTGGCACAAGCGAGGGCATCAACTACATAGACGAGCATACCGTCACCCTGGTGCTGAAAGACCATGACGGACAAGGCGGCAGCTACGATCATGCCTACGTCATCGGCGACTTCAGCAATTGGGAGTACCAATCGGCATATGCCATGAAGCGCGATGAGGAGGCAAGCACGTGGTGGTACACCTTCACGCAGGTAGAGCCAGGCAAGGAATACCGTTTCCAATACCATCTGCACGATGCCGAGCGCGGCACCATACGCATCTGCGACCCCTACACCGAGATTGTATACAGTGCCGATGACCACTGGATACCGGCAAGCACCTACCCCGACATGCCCGCCTACCCCACTGCCACATCGGGACTCGTGGGAGCATTCCAGACCGCCCGCGAAAGCTATGCATGGCAGACGGACTTCACCGTCAGCAACCCCGACGACCTCATCATCTACGAACTGCTTCTACGCGACTTCTCCTCCACCAAGGACCTGAAGGGAGCGCTTGCCCGCCTCGACTATCTGGAGGAACTGGGCATCAACGCCATCGAACTGATGCCGGTGCAGGAGTTCGACGGCAACAACAGCTGGGGCTACAACCCCTGCGCCTACTTCGCCATGGACAAGGCATACGGCACACGCGAGATGTACAAACAGTTCATCGACGAATGTCACAGCCGTGGCATCGCCGTGCTCCTCGATGTGGTATACAACCACGCCACGGGTGCACACCCCATGGCCAAGCTCTATTGGAACACTGCCAACAACTGCACCGCAGGGGACAATCCATGGTTCAACGTCACAGCCCCCCACCCTTACAGCGTGTTCCACGACTGGAACCACGAGAATGCCGAGGTGCGCGAGCATGTGAAGCGCAATCTTGAATATCTGCTCCGTGAGTACCGCTTCGACGGTTTCCGCTTCGACCTCACCAAGGGTTTCACCCAACGCCAATGTACCGAGGCCACTGCATCGAACTACGACCAGGGCCGTATCGACGTGCTGACCGAGTACCATGATGCCATCAAAGCCGTAAGCCCCGATGCCGTTGTCATACTCGAGCATTTTTGTTGCGATGCCGAGGAGCGTGCACTTGCCGAGGAGGGCATCAAGGTATGGCGTAACCTCAACAACAGCTATTGCCAATCGGCCATGGGCTACGTGGAGAACAGCAGCTTCAGCGGACTGTGGACAGGCACCTCCATGCCCTTCGGAGCCTACGTAGGCTTCATGGAGAGCCACGACGAGGAGCGCCTCATCTACAAGGCCAAGACCTGGGGCGCAGGCTCCATAGCGCATTCGCTCAATGAGCAGATGCAGCGCGCCGCCATGGGTGCCGCCTTCTTCTTCACCGTGCCGGGCCCGAAGATGATATGGCAGTTTGGCGAACTCGGCTACGACTACTCCATCGAGGAGAATGGCCGCACGGGCGAGAAGCCCCTACGCTGGGACTACCTTGAGATGCCCGAGCGCCGTGCCCTCTACGACGCCTATGCACAGCTCATCACCTTCCGCAGGGAGCATCCCCAGTTCTTCACCAGCGAGGCCGACTTCGTCTGGAAGGTATCCACATCGCACTGGAGCACAGGACGCCAAATCAACTGCGTAGCTGGCGAAGAGGCCTTCGTGGTAGTGGGCAACCCCGACACCCGCGAGCAAGCCATCACCGTGACCTTCCCCATCGAGGGCACATGGAAAAACTATTTTGAGTCCGCAGAGAACTACAGCGGCTCAACGGCAATAGTAACCCTCGGGGCGGGAGAGTATAGACTGTATTTAATGGAGAATTGAGAATTGAAAATTAAGAATATCGGAGTTTTCCGAGAAATCCGAGCACTCTGAGTTCTCCGAGGACTCCGAAAAAACGACAAAATAAATAACTCATAATACATAACTCATGAAAAAACTATTCTGGGTATTCTTAGCAGCCATACTGATGACAGGCTGTACCAGTAACACACAGCAACCCACGGCGGACACCACCGACTGGGCCAACACCGTAGTATACGAAATGAATGTACGTCAATACACGCCCGAGGGCACCTTTGCTGCTGCCCAGCGCGAGCTGCCCCGACTCAAGGAGTTGGGCATCGACGTGGTATGGCTCATGCCCATCTATCCCATCGGCGTAGAGGGGCGCAAGGGCACCTTAGGCTCTTATTATGCCATCAAGGACTACACCGACATCAACCCTGAGTTTGGCACGTTGGCCGACTTCGACAACTTCCTTGCCGAGGCTCACCGCCTGGGCTTGAAGGTCATCATCGACTGGGTAGCCAACCACACCTCGCCCGACGCGCGCTGGGTCACCGAGTCGCCCGCCTCATGGTATGAGCGCGATGCGCAGGGCGGACTCACCTACACGGCCGACTGGAGCGACACGGCCAACCTCAACTATGCCGATGAGGGTATGATGAAGGGCATGCAAGAGGCCATGCACTTCTGGCTACAGCGTGGTGTCGACGGCTTCCGCTGCGATATGGCTTGCGAGGTACCCCTTACCTTTTGGGAGGAGACCATCAAGGGCATCAAGGCTCAGTACCCCAATGTCTTCATGCTCGCCGAGGGCGAAGAGCCTCTCCTGCAGAGTCAGTGCGGCTTCCACTCCTCCTACTCTTGGGAGCTGCACCACATGATGAACGATATTGCCAAGGGCAACAAGAGCATCGACGACCTGGTATCCTATATAAAGAAGGACACCGAGCGCCATCCCGAGGGTGCCTACCGCCTCATGTTCATCACCAACCACGACGAGAACTCCTGGGCAGGCACCGAATTTGAGCGTATGGGCGATGCCGTACAGGCCATGGCCGTACTCACCTTCACCCTGCCGGGCGGACAGCCGCTCATCTATACCGGTCAGGAGATGGGCTGGGACCACCGCTTCCAGTTCTTCGAGAAGGACCCCATCCCTGCATGGGAGCAGAATGCACATACCGACTTCTACCGCGATCTCATCGCCTTCAAGCATAGCAACCCTGCCCTGAGCGCAGGCATCGGCCATGGCGAGTTTGAGATTATCAGCACCGACAACAACACCCTCACCTTCACCCGCTCGGTACCGGGCAACAAGGTAGAGGTTTCGGTACAGCTCGAGGCTCCCTGGCGTTGGGAGTACCGCACCGTGTGCGACCCCGTAGACCGCGTGGAGCCGCTCTCTTGGTGGACCGGCATGAACACACCCCTGCAGCTGATGATTCATGGCACCGACATCGCCTCCTACGACCTCACCATCGAGGGCGGCGAGGGTGTGCAAGTGGCCAAGGTACACAAGGCCGAAAGCCCCAACTACCTGTTTGTCGACGTCACCATCGATGCCAAGGCACAGCCCGGCACCTATAACCTCGTATTCACCAAGGAGGGCAAGGAGTTCCGCTACCCCTACCAGCTGCAGGCACGTCGCGAGGGCTCTGCCGAGCGCACCAGCTTCACCACGGCCGATATGGTGTATCTGCTCATGCCCGACCGCTTTGCCAATGGCGACCCCTCGAACGACTCTACCCCCGACACCGATGACAAGGCCGACCGCGATGCCTTCTTCGGACGTCACGGTGGCGACATCCAGGGCATCATCGACCACCTTGACTACATCGCCGACCTCGGTGCCACAGCTATATGGTCTACCCCCCTGCTGCTCGACAACGCCCCCAAGGAGTCGTACCACGGCTATGCCGCCTCTGACTACTATCAGATAGACCCGCGCTTCGGCAGCAATGCCCTCTACCGCGAACTCGTGTCGAAGGCCCACGACAAGGGCATCAAGATGATTATGGACATCGTCACCAACCACTGCGGCACCGAGCACTGGTGGATGCAGGACCTCCCCTTCCACGACTGGATACACCAGTTCGACACCTACACCGGCACCAACATCTGCTTCTCCACCAACATGGACCCCAACGCCTCGAAGCAGGACCTCTACATCCAGGAGAGCGGCTGGTTTGTGCCCTCGATGGTCGATATGAACCTCAACAACGAGTACACCCTGCGCTACTTCATCCAGTGGGCCATCTGGTGGATCGAGTATGCCGACCTCGACGGCCTGCGTGTAGACACCTACCCCTACAACGAGAAGGAGCCCATGAGCCGCTGGTGCGAGGCATTGATGCGCGAGTACCCCAACTTCAATATCGTGGGCGAGTGCTGGACCTCCTCGGCTCCGCAGCTGGCCTACTGGCAGGGCGGCAATGCCAATAAGGATGGCTTCGACTCACACCTGCGTGCCATCATGGACTTCCCCCTCCACGATGCCATGCGTGCCGGACTCTCCGAGCGCAACCCCGGTTGGGGACAGGGCATGACGCGTGTATATGACTGTCTGTCGCACGACTTCCTCTACCACGACCTCTCCAACATGATGATCTTTGCCGGCAACCACGACACCGACCGTCTGGGCGATGTGGTGGGGCGCAACTACAACAAGGCCAAGCTGGGCATCACCATGCTGGCCACCATGCGCGGCATCCCGCAGCTCTTTGCCGGCGACGAGATGATGTTCTACTCCAAAGACCTCAGCCAAGGCCATGGCGGCCTGCGTGTCGACTTCCCCGGCGGTTGGGCTGGCGACAAGGCCGACTACTTCACCCCCGAAGGTCGCGAGCAGCATCCTGTCATCGCCGACATGTACGACTATTCGCACACGCTCTTCCAGTGGCGCAAGACCAAGGAGGTCATCCACAACGGAAAGACCCTCCACTTCATGACCCGCGACAACACCTACGCCTACTTCCGCTATAATGATAAGGATGTGGTGTTCGTATACATTAACAACTCCCAGGAGCCCAAGCATCTCCCCTGGACCTACTACAAGGAGATTTCCGAGGGCCTCACTACTGGCCGTAACGTCATCACAGGCGAGACGGTTACGCTCTCCGATAACACCATCGTAGAGCCCGAGCAGGCGCTGGTGGTGGAGTTTGTAAAGAAATAAGATTTTTCGGATTACTCGGAGAACTCTGAATACTCCGAGTAATCAGAGTACTCAACAAATTAGAAATAAGAAACACATACCACAATGAAAAGAATCCCCATTACCCTCCTTGCCATCGCCACAGCCATCCTCATGGGATGCGATAGCAAGTCAACTCGTGAGGCCGCATGGCAAGGCGAGCACCAGCTCACCTCACCAGGCAAGACACTCACCTTGCAGTTTGGTGTCACCCCCGAGAGAGGCACCCCCACCTACAGTCTCCAGTTTGGCGACAAGGCAGTTATCCTCCCCAGTGCTATGGGCTTCGAGCTTCGCGGCGACACCCAGAAGAAGGAGTTCTGGAACGGCGGCGACATCACCAGCAACGCCTCTGAGGTGCTCCCCCTCAACAGTGGGTTCACCATCAAGGAGGTGAAGAGCTCCACCTTCGACGACACCTGGACGCCCGTATGGGGCGAGGAATCCTCCATCCGCAACCACTACAACGAGCTGCTCGTATGCATGGAGCAGGAGGGCACCGGCTACCTGATGAATATCCGCTTCCGCCTCTACGACGATGGTCTGGGCTTCCGCTACGAGTTTCCCGCTCAGCGCAGCCTGGCCTACTTCGTCATCAAGGAAGAGCGCACCGAGTTTGCCCTCACGGGCGACCACACCGCCTTCTGGATTCCCGGCGACTACGACACCCAGGAGTACGACTACGTAGAGTCACGCCTCTCCGAGATCGAGGGCCTCATGCCGCAGGCCATCACGCCCAACTCATCGCAGACCCCCTTCTCGATGACCGGCGTGCAGACCTCCCTGCAGCTGCGCACCGCCGATAGCCTCTACATCAACCTCCACGAGGCCGCCCTTGTCGACTACCCCTGCATGCACCTCGAGTTGCGTCCCGGCACCTATACCTTCGTGTCGCACCTCACCCCCGACGCCACAGGCTGGAAGGGCTACATGCAGACACCCTGCTACACCCCCTGGCGCACCATACAGGTCACCGACGATGCCCGCAAGCTGCTCGCCTCACGCCTCGTGCTCAACCTCAACGAGCCTTGCGCCTACGACGATGTGTCGTGGATCAAGCCCGTCAAGTATGTGGGCGTATGGTGGTATATGATTTCGGGCAAGGGCACCTGGGCCTATACTGACGACTACCCCACCGTGAAGCTGGGTCAGACCGACTATGCCAACGCCTCACGCAACGGACGCCACGGAGCTACCAATGAGAACGTGCGCCGCTACATCGACTTCGCCGCCGAGCATGGCTTCGACCAAGTGCTCGTAGAGGGCTGGAACGAAGGTTGGGAAGACTGGGCCGGCAACTCCAAGGACTATGTGTTCGACTTCGTCACCCCCTACCCCGACTTCGATATCAAGGCGCTCAACGCCTATGCCCAGAGCAAGGGCGTGCGCCTCATGATGCACCACGAGACCTCCTCATCGGTGCGCAACTACGAGCGCCACATGCACAAGGCCTACGAGCTCATGGAGCAGTATGGCTACAACTCCGTGAAGAGCGGCTACGTGGGCGACATCATCCCCCGCGGTGAGTACCACTACGGCCAGTGGATGGTCAACCACTACCTCTACGCCGTAACCGAGGCCGCCAAGCACCATATCATGGTCAATGCCCACGAGGCCGTGCGCCCCACCGGACTCTGCCGCACCTACCCCAACCTCATCGGCAACGAGAGCGCCCGTGGCACCGAGTACCAGTCGTTCGGTGGCTCCAAGCCCCACTTGGTGACCATCCTTCCCTTCACACGCCTCAATGGTGGACCTATGGACTACACGCCCGGTATCTTCGAGATGGACCTCGGCCCTGTGACTGGTGGCAACAACAACTCGAAGGTCAACGCCACCATCGCCAATCAGCTGGCCCTCTACGTCACCATGTACTCGCCCCTTCAGATGGCTGCCGACCTCCCCGAGCACTATGAGAAGTTCATGGATGCCTTCCAGTTCATCAAGGACGTGGCTGTCGACTGGCAGCGCTCCGAGTACCTCCTTGCCGAGCCGGGCGACTACCTCGTTATAGCCCGCCAGGCCAAAGAGAGCGGCCAGTGGTTCGTAGGCGGCATCACCGACGAGCACAAGCGCCACGTCGACGTGCCCCTCCACTTCCTTGAGGCAGGCCGCACCTACGAGGCCACCATCTATGCCGACGCTCCCGATGCCGACTATGCCACCAACCCGCAGGCCTACGTCATCAGCAAGAAGCAGGTAACCTCTGCCGATGTCCTCAGCCTCGACATGGCACGTGGCGGCGGCTTCGCCATCAGCTTCGAGCAACTATAACGACATGATTACAATGTAATAAGAGACCTACAGAAACGGGGAATATCTTATTATAGAGCCCAGACAGAGATAGCGACCTATACCTGTCTGGGCGTTTTTATGAAACAGTTTCTTAGGGGAAGCAGGGAAGCGGTACGTTAATGCTTGAGCATTGCCAATCCTCGCATTGCCCAGACGGCAATCATGGCGAGCACCAGTCGGGTGAGGCAGAGCAGGTCATTGTTGCCCTTCTACAGACCGGGCAAGTGGGTAAAGCGTTCACCACGAAAGTCCTCTTCAGTGAGTCCGCACTGCTGTATCATGGTGCCCATGGCACCGTCAAGGATGAGCACACGCTCTTTGATGATATCTTGTAATCGTTGCATAATATCGTTTTTGGAAACAGAGTATAAAGTTCGCATAAATATTTGATACACACAAATACAGCATGCGCAATTTACAAAGCAAATGCCATTCAGAGCTCCATAGAGCATGCAGAATGGCAATAGCAGCATGAGGTCTACATAGACTCCTGCCTACGTTCGTTTCTTGGTCCCCGTATGAGTAAAGATGGTAGGCTTCACCGGCTTCTTCTGCTCACATGCGATGCGCGAAGGCGTGGGGTACTCCAGTTTCTCGAGGTCGATGATGGCGGCTCCGATGTCGCCCAGCAGCATGTCGGCCATATCGCGGCTGAAGCCTTGGCGCACCACGATACGCATCACTACGCTGTCCTCGATATCCTTGGGCATGGTGTAGGCAGGTACCATCCATCCGCTCTGTTTGAGTTTGTCTTGCAGGTCATAGAGCGTCCACTTGGCATTCTTCGCATAGTCCTCCTTCATGTACCATATAAATAGGGGGTTCACGATGTCCTGACTGTAGTTCTTGAAGGGTGCCATCTTGCCAATCTCCGAGTGGAGGTAGCGTGCTATCTCCATGGAGTTGTGCTGCACCTGACGGTAACCTTCGAAACCGAGGCGGATGAACTGATAGTACTGGCCCAGCACCTGTGCACCGGGGCGGGAGAAGTTGAGTCCTACCTGCGTGATGTCGGCGCCAAGGTAGTTGACCGAGAAGGACATCTTGCCCGGCAGGTACTTCTTGTCTTTCCATACCACCCATCCGAGGCCGGGATATACGAGGCCGTATTTGTGGCCCGAGGTGCTGATGGAGAGCACCCACTTGAGACGGAAGTCCCACTTCTTCTCGGGCTGCAGGAAGGGGAGTATGAATCCGCCCGAGGCTGCATCCACATGGATGGGAATGTCGTACCCCGTACGTGCATTGTACTCGTCGAGTGCGGCGTCGAGTGCCTCCACATCATCGTTGAGTCCTGTCCAGGTGACGCCCTGGATGGGCACTACGCAAATGGTGTTCTCATCGCACAGTTCAATCACCTGCTTGGGGTCGAGGGTGATGTTGTCGAGCGTGAGGGGCACGGTACGCATCTCTATCTGCCAGAGGTCGGCAAACTTCTCCCACACCACCTGATAGCCTGTGGAGATGATGAAGTTGGGCTTGTCGGTAGGCTTGCCCTGTGCTTCGCGACGTTCCTTCCAGCGCAGCCATGCAGCCACACCGCCCAGCATGCAGGCCTCAGAGGAGCCGATGGCCAGGGCGCCCGTCTTCCACTGCGCCTTTTCGGGCGTGTTCCACAGGTTGGCCATGATATTGATACACTTGGCACACATCACCGCCACACGCGGATACTCCGTCTCATCTATATAGTTGAGTGCAATAGCCTCGTTCATCAGTCGCGTAGCATAAGGATCCATGTACGTAGTGACGAAGGTAGCCAGGTTGAGCCGCGGCTGCGTCTGCGCAAAGGTCTCATCCTTCACCATCTGATAAGCAATGTCGGGGCGTGTGCCCTGTTGGGGAATTCTGTCTACAGGAGAAGGTTGCAGCATCTCCTTAGATCCAAACACATCGGTACTAAAATCTGTACGTTCCATAAATATTCTGTTAAGGGTTGGTTTAGTTCAGCATAGAACAAGCCTACAACCGAAAATGTTTACCCTACACTCTAAACGTGGAACGAGAAACGAGGAACGATGACATTAACGTTGACTAGCAGCAGAGCTGCGATTAACCGTAACCAAAGGTTACTTTCACCGTGCCGCAGGCACTTTAACCTTGCCGTAGGCATATTAACAAATCGCGAAGCGATGATTAAGCAGCAGCGGAGCTGCATACTCTAAACCAAACACCCTAAACCATTGTTATACCCCTCAGAATCTTAAAAACCTAACAACTATGGCAACTATAGGTAAAGCAACCAAGCTGAGTGTGGCTACACTCGCTATCATGAACGTGACGGCTGTAGTGTCGTTGCGCGGACTTCCTGCCGAGGCCGAATATGGCATGAGCTCGGCATTCTATTATCTCTTTGCGGCCATCGTGTTCCTCATCCCCACGGCTCTCGTGGCGGCTGAGCTGGCGGCGATGTTCTCCGACAAGCAGGGCGGTGTGTTCCGCTGGGTAGGCGAAGCCTTCGGCAAGCGTATGGGCTTTCTCGCCATCTGGCTGCAGTGGGTAGAGAGCACCATCTGGTACCCTACGGTGCTGACCTTTGGCGCCGTGTCGCTCGCCTTTATCGGGATGAACGGGGCGCACGATATGGCATTGGCCTCAAACCGCATCTACACCCTTGTGGTGGTGCTGGCCATCTATTGGCTGGCTACCTTCATCTCGCTTAAAGGCATGTCATGGGTGGGCAAGGTGTCGAAGATTGGAGGCTTGGTGGGTACTATCATCCCGGCTGGCCTGCTGGTGGTGCTGGCCGTCATGTACTTGGCTACGGGCGGACATTCGCAGCTCGACTTCCACAGCAGCTTCTTCCCCGACCTCAGCAACTTCAACAACCTCGTGCTGGCATCGAGCATCTTCCTCTTCTATGCCGGTATGGAGATGGGCGGTATCCACGTGAAAGATGTGGACAATCCCTCGCGCAACTACCCGAAGGCCGTGTTCATCGGTTCGTTCGTGACAGTGCTCATCTTTGTTCTGGGTACCTACTCGTTGGGCATCATCATCCCGAAGGACGATATCAACCTCACGCAGAGCCTGCTTGTGGGCTTCGACCGCTACTTTGCCTATATCCGTGCCTCGTGGCTGTCGCCCGTGATTGCCGTGGCCCTTGCCTTCGGCGTGCTGGCCGGTGTGCTCACCTGGGTGTCGGGTCCCTCGAAGGGTATCTTTGCCGTAGGCCGTGCGGGCTACTTGCCTCCCTTCTTCCAGAAGACCAACAAGCTGGGTGTGCAGCGCAACATCCTGCTCATCCAGGGCGGTATAGTCACCCTCTTGGGACTGCTGTTCGTGGTGATGCCTTCGGTGCAGAGCTTCTACCAGATACTCTCGCAGCTGACCGTGCTGCTCTACCTCATCATGTACCTGCTGATGTTTGCCGCCGCCATCTATCTGCGCTACAGCATGAAGAAAGCCAACCGTCCTTTCCGCATCGGTTCGAAGGGCAACGGTCTGATGTGGATTGTGGGTGGTGTAGGCTTCCTCGGTTCGCTCTTAGCCTTTATCCTCAGCTTCATTCCTCCCGGTCAGATTGCCGTGGGTAGCAAGACCATGTGGTATGCCGTGCTCGTCATCGGATGTGTGGTGGTGGTAGCTGCTCCACTCATCATCTATGCTATGCGCAAACCCTCGTGGAAAGATGCTGACACCAATTTCGAGCCTTTCCATTGGGAGGATAAGGGTTGAGGGTTGATGGGTGATGGTTGAGGGATGATGGTTGATGAGTATGTTGACTGTTGTCTGTTGACCGTTGTCTGTTGACCGTCGATTGTTGACCATCAACCGCGAATCATGCACCAAAGCCGCATCGTCCACACCGCTATCATAGCCAGCACCAGGCGGGTAAGGCATATCCACCAGAAGCTGATGCCCATGGCCACGAAGAGCATGGTGTCCTCAAGCAGCGAGTGCGACACACCGAGGTGATGGTTCACCAGGTTGGCCTCCTCGCGCGTGAGCCTACCCTCCTCCACCTCATCGATCATGATGGCAGCACCATAGGCCATGCCCACCACGTTGCCCGTAAGCCACAGCAGGGAGCAGCCCGAGGGGAGTCCGAAGAGGCGCATCAACGGCGACAGAGAGTGGGCTATGCGGTGCATCCAACCAAACTCCTCGAGCACACGCTGCAGCACCATCAGGGCTGTCACGATAAGCACGATGGTGACGATGAGCGAGAGCGATGAGGTGAGCCATTGCGTCAGGAGCATCCCCCACGAGGTGACCTCCGCCGTGGCAGAAGCGAGGAAGAAACAGAAGGGGGCATCGCTCTGCGGCAACAGCCAGTTGAGCACCACAGCCGCCACAAACGACATCACGATGCGGAAAGCCACAATCTCGCCAAAGCGCGAGCCGGTCTTATGTGCCACGGAGCACTCCACGGGCAGGTTGTGCGAGATGAGGCACATCACCGCCAGGATGGTAGCCTCGCGCAGGGTGAGCGTAAGCGTGGTCATCACCGCTATCGTAGGATAGAGCGGCAGGAAGATGCTGGTGAGAAACACGAATGCCGAGTCGCCCGAAAGCCCGATATAGGAGAACACGGACGACAGATAACCTGCCAGCCAGTCGATGACACCCACATACTGCAACACCCGCACAGCCAGCGAGATGGGCAGCATCACCTTGAGCAGCCACAGACAGATGCTGAGCGAGCGCGGCAGAGCCAGGCGCACACACTTGAAGAGGCGGTGAAAGAGTTGGTTGATTGCCATGAAGTGTCGTTTTCTAGGGCTTTATAGGATTCCTAGGAAATCCTAGGGCATCCCAGGAATTCCTATGACAGCCTAAGATTATCTTTTAAACAAGCGGTCCATCTCGCGGCGGTCGTCCTTCTCCTTGAGCGACTGGCGCTTGTCGTACTGCTTCTTACCTTTGGCCAGGGCGATAACGAGCTTGGCCAGCCCCTTCTCGTTAATGTAGAGGCGTGTGGGCACGATAGTGAATCCAGGGTTCTTCTCCTCGTTCTGCAGGTTGCGCAGTTCCTTCTTGCTCAGCAGCAACTTACGCTCGCGACGGGCGTTGTGGTTGTTGTACGAGCCGTAGAAGTACTCCGATATATGCATGTTCTTCACCCACAGCTCCCCGTTGATGAAGTAGCAGTAGGTATCCACCAGGCTAGCCTTGCCCATGCGTATGGACTTTATCTCCGTACCCGTGAGCACGATGCCGGCGGTGTAGGTGTCGATAAACTCATAGTCGAACGACGCCTTTTTGTTCTTTATATTGATAGGAGCTGTATGTTTTTTCTTTTCCATCAGCCTAACAGATTTGATAATGTATTGAACACCATTCGGATGATTACAGGCGAGAAGACGATGGCCGCTGAGGCAATTGCCATAAAGACGAGACGCTTGTCCTCATCGACGCCCCAGATAACTTCGCTACCCTCCCACACGATGTAGCACACATAGAAGAGGAGCACCCACTTGAAGATGAAGAACTGGGGAAACAGCACCACCAGCACATCGGCCACGAACACAGCTCCCATGGCATAGCCCACGAAGAGTTGCGCTAGCGGCATGTCGGCATTCCTGCCCAGGTACTTCTGCGAGAGCATATCGAGCAGATAGGATGCGAGGAAAAACCCACCAAACAGGGCGATGCAGCAGCTGAGCATCTCCATCAGGGCCGGCTGGTATACCTCGCGCTTGAGGCCCTCGTGGACAAACGTGCTCAGCAGCACCACCACCCCCTCCAAGGCTATGAGCGGATACACGAACGTGGCCATCACATCGCGTCGGGGCGACTCGACGGTAATCTCCGTCCACGCCCTCTTGGGACTGGTCAACAGGGCATAAAGCCGTGTGAAGAGCTCTTTATAGTTCATCGTATGGGGTGAGAGTATGTGTTGTCATTACTTCACGAGCGACTTCAGCACCTTGGAGTAGCCTGCATACGAGGGCCACTTCACGACAGTGTCGGTGCCCAGATGACCCTTAGTGCGGTAGTTTGCCACCACCATCACCATTACCGAGTCATTGGCAGCAATAGTGCCCAGCATGTCGCGCACGGCAACCGTAGTCTTGGCATCGGCATTCGCCGTATCGGCCAGTGTGCTGAGGTCAAAGTTGATGAAGTCAACCACATCGGCACTCGTCGTGGCAGGGATATACTCGGCCAACATATCGAAGCGCAAGGTATCGCCATAAGCCTCGGTAGGCTGTAGATAATAGGTACCACGTCCCATCGAGCGCACTACGGGAGCAAGGTTCAGATACTTGCCAGCCAACCAGCTGAGCGGATAGCTCCAGTTATCAAGCTGCAGACGGAAGAGGTCGGTCAACGGGCCAAAATAAGCCGCCTCGGGCAACGGCTTGTTCCAAACGGGACTAATCTTAACGGGGTCGGCGCTCGAGAGTGTCCACTTGGCAGTGTACGAGTCGTCCACCTCGAAGTGAATTCTGGCAATGGCACGCTCGGTGTCCTGCAGGTCATACAGGCTCAGCTGCTCCACAGAGGTGAGGTTGCTGAGCTTAAAAGTCTCACCCGTATAATCGGCCACCAATTGCAAGGGGGCACTGTTACGGTCAATCGTTACCACACGTGCAAAGTCCATTGTCTGGCTATAGCCAGTCTCCTCAAAGCAGGAGGTCATCAATACACTTGTAACACACGCAAGGCCAAATAAAAGTTTCTTCTTCATATTCAATATTGTTATAAGTTTTTGTTTATGGGTTAAGGTTTATATAGGTTGGCGTAAATTGTCAATTGTCAATTATGATACTTCGTATCAAGATTCCTTGCTGGCTCGGCATAGTTCAAGCAAGCTTGACTCTGCTCTCGCTGCGCTGCGGAATTGTCAATTAAATCAAGAATTCCTCAATATGCTCATCCACATAGTAGGCGATGGCGGCCGTTATCTCCTCCTCGTTCTCGATGAAGTAGTCTTCCAGGTCATCAAACTGCGGGTACTGCTCATACATGGCCATGAACTCCTCGTCGGTGCGTTCGCGCGTAAGATCCACCTTATGCTCGTCATACACCTCCTTGGCCTTGTAGATAACCTTGGAAAACTCCTTCAATCCCCACAGGCGCATCGCCTTGGCGAAGGGGTTATCGAAGATATAGGGTCCGTAGCCATTCTGTATCAGCTGGCAGAAGCCGCCGTCCATCAGTTCCTCGTGCAGTATGCTGTAGCCCAGCAACA